>NZ_JBFARO010000060.1:0-46592 GCF_040677125.1 Actinomadura sp. NPDC049382 | reverse complement strand
GGCGGGCCCGCCGTCGGCGCCCGGGGCGGCCGCCGCGCCGCCGATGACGCTGCACGGCTCCGCCAACGACGTCACCGTGGCGGTGGAGGGCCGCGTCACGATCGACGACGCCGTGCTGGCGAAGATCGCCGAGCTGGCGGCGCAGGAGGTGGCCGGGGTCGCCGGCCTCGCCCCGGCGGGCGCGCGCGTCGCCGTGGGCGACGAGGAGGCCACCGTCGACGTCGCCATCGCGGTCGAGTACGGCACGGTGATCAAGGACGTCGCCGCGATGGTGCAGGGCAACGTGGCGCGGATCGCGGGCCTGATGCTCGGCTCACGGGTGGCGGCGGTCAACGTGTCCGTGACGGACGTCCGGATGCCGGCCGCGCCGTCACGGGGCCGCGGCGCGGCGGGTCAGACGCCCCGCGCGTAGCAGCTCTGCATGCCGCCGCCGACCGACACGGTCGTGACCTTCACGCGTTCGACGAGGCCCCCCGAGACGCCGGCGAAGTAGAAGGTGTGCGGCCGGCCCGCGCTCGCGGTCGCCTGCTGCGACTTCGGCGCCCGCCCCCGCAGCACGAGCTCGGCCCGGATCAGCCCGCTGGCGGAGACGGTGACGAGCACGTTCACCCCGGCGGACGTGACGCGGTAGAGGCCCGTCCCGTCGGGGCACCAGTCGAGGGTGTCGCCGGTGTTCTGCTCGGGGATCGTGGGGCCGCCGCCCTGCCCGCCGGTCCCGGCGGTCGGGTACGGCCGGCCGCCGCCGTTCTGCTGCGGCACCGGGTTGGTCGGCGTCGCCGACGCCCCCGGGGCGCCCGGGACACCGGCCTGCCCCGGGACGGCCGACGCGGACGGGCTCACCGGGCCCTGCGCGCCCGCGGCGCCCTTCTTCCCGTCGTCCATCAGCGGCTGGAGCAGCACGGCTACGGCGGCGGCGACGAGCGCCAGCGTGCCGCCGTAGCCCGCGATCCGGCCCCAGAGCCGGGGCGGCCGGCCCCGCCGCGCCGGTCTCCTGGACTTCATCTCCGCCGTCTCCCCGTCGTGGCAATTGATCGAAGAGGCTACCAACTCCGGACGGCCCGCACCCCGCCGTCACCGGAGCCGGAGCCGCCCGCCGCCGGAGCCGCCGCCACCGCACCGGGCCCGCGCCCGCGGCCCCGGTGCGGTGACGCCCGCGCTCAGATCTGGACGCGGGCCTCGACGGCCTTGACGATCTCGTCGACCGCCTCGTCGATCGGGACGCCGTTCTTCTGCTCGCCGCTGCGGTACCGGAACGACACGGCGTCCTTGGCCACGTCGTCGTCGCCCGCGAGCAGCATGTAGGGGATCTTCTGCTTCTGCGCGTTGCGAATCTTCTTCTGCATCCGGTCGGAGGAGGTGTCGACCTCGACGCGGACGCCCCGCTCGCGCAGCTTCGCCGCGACCCGCTCCAGGTGCGGGACGTGCGCGTCGCCGATCGGGATGCCGACGGCCTGCACCGGCGACAGCCACGGCGGCATCGCGCCCGCGTAGTGCTCGACGAGTACGCCGAGGAAGCGCTCCACCGACCCGAACAGCGCACGGTGGATCATCGCCGGGGTCTGCCGGGTGCCGTCCGCCGCCTGGTACTCCAGGCCGAACCGCTTCGGCTGGTTGAAGTCGAGCTGGATGGTGGACAGCTGCCAGGTCCGGCCGATGGCGTCCTTGGCCTGCACGGAGATCTTCGGGCCGTAGAACGCGGCGCCGCCCGGGTCGTCCACGAGCTCCAGCCCGGACTCCTCGGCCGCCTGGCGCAGCGCCGCGGTGGCCTCCGCCCAGTCGGCCTCCTCGCCGATGAACTTGTCGGAGTCGTCGCGGGTGGACAGCTCCAGGTAGAACTCGGAGAGGCCGAAGTCGCGCAGGACGCTGAGCACGAAGGTCAGCAGCGACTTGATCTCGTCGCCCATCTGCTCCTTGGTGGTGTAGATGTGCGAGTCGTCCTGGGTCATGCCGCGCACGCGGGTGAGCCCGTGCACCACGCCCGACTTCTCGTACCGGTACACCGACCCGAACTCGCAGAGCCGCAGCGGCAGCTCGCGGTAGGAGCGGCCCCGCGCCCGGAAGATCAGGTTGTGCATCGGGCAGTTCATCGGCTTGACGCGGTACTCGACGTCGTCGACCTCGAAGGGCGGGAACATGTCCTCGCCGTAGTACGGCAGGTGGCCGGAGGTCTCGAACAGCGACGACTTGGTGATGTGCGGGGTGTTGACGAACTCGTAGCCGGCCTCCTGCTGCCGGCGGCGCATGTAGTCCTCCATCTCCTTGCGGATGATGCCGCCCTTGGGGTGGAAGACCGGCAGGCCGCTGCCGAGCTCCGGCGGGAAGGAGAACAGGTCGAGTTCGGCGCCGAGCCGGCGGTGGTCGCGCTTCTCGGCCTCCTCGAGGAACCTCAGGTACTCGTCCTGCTTGTCGCGGGACTCCCACGCGGTGCCGTAGATCCGCTGGAGCTGCGGGTTCTTCTCGCTGCCGCGCCAGTAGGCGCCGCCGGAGCGCATCAGCTTGAACGCGGGGATGACGCGGGTGGACGGCAGGTGCGGGCCGCGGCACAGGTCCTTCCAGCGCAGCTCGCCGGACTTGGCGTCGAGGTTGTCGTAGATGGTCAGCTCGCCGCCGCCCACCTCGACGTCGGCGCCGTCCGCGGCGTCCCCGACCGGGCCGGAGCCCTTCAGGCCGATCAGCTCCAGCTTGTAGGGCTCGGCGGCCAGCTCGGCGCGCGCGTCGTCGTCGGAGACGGGGCGGCGGGCGAACCGCTGGCCCTGCTTGACGATCTCGCGCATCCGCTTCTCGATGCGCTTGAGGTCCTCGGGGGTGAACGGCTCGGCGACGTCGAAGTCGTAGTAGAAGCCGTTCTCGACCGGCGGGCCGATGCCGAGCCTCGCCTCGGGGAACAGCTCCTGGACGGCCTGCGCCATCACGTGCGCGGCGGAGTGCCGCATGATCGCGCGGCCGTCGGCGGAGCCGATCTCGACGGGCTCGACGGCGTCGCCGTCGGCCAGCCCGGCGGCGAGGTCGCGCAGCTCGCCGTTGACCCGGGCGGCGATCACGGTGCGGCCGTCGGCGTCCAGCGCCTCGCCCGCGGTGGTGCCCGCCGGTACCGCCCGCTCGCCGCCGTCGAGTCTGATGCGCAGTTCGGGCACGGTGGACACGGGTACTCCTCGCGATGGTGGTCTGGGATCAGCGGGTTCCGATGCTATCGACTCGGCGTCCGCGCCGGACTCATCCGGTTCCATCGGGTCTCCTCTCGTCGTGGAGGGCCCGCGGCGTCCCCGGAAAGCGGAAGGGCCCCGGGGATCGCTCCCGGGGCCCTTCCGCGTGCAAGGTCAGTGCATGCCGCGGTGCCGGGAGTGACCCGGCGTCGTCGTCTCGATGCTGACGTGCGGCATGCCACCACTGTAACCGAGGGGCGCGGTCATGCGCGCGCCCTCGGGGCGGCGAGCTTGTCCATGTCCTCCAGTTCGCGGCCCTTCGTCTCGGGGACGGCGCGGATCACGAACAGGATCGCGAGGACGGAGAACAGGGTGTAGAGGCCGTAGGCGAGGCCGAGCGAGAAGCCGGAGATGCCGGGGAACGTGGTGGTGACCACCCAGTTGGCGATCCACTGCGCGGCGGCGGCGACGGCGAGCGCGGACGCGCGGATGAAGTTGTTGAACATCTCGCCGAGCATCACCCACACGACCGGGCCCCAGGTCGCGGCGAACGAGGCGACGAAGACGTTGGCGGCGACGAGCGCGACGGGCCCGGCGACGTCGCCGAGGTTGGGCTGCCCGTCCACCACCGGGGCGGTGGCGAAGCAGACGGTGAGGGTGCCGAGGGACAGCGCCATGCCGGTGGCGCCGCCGAGCAGCAGCGGCCGCCGCCCGATGCGGTCGACCAGGGCGATCGCGACCAGCGTGAACCCGACGTTCACCAGAGAGTTGATCACCGAGGTGAGCATCGCGTCGTCCTCGGAGAACCCGACCGCCTGCCACAGCGACGACGAGTAGTAGAAGATCACGTTGATGCCGACGAACTGCTGGAAGACCGACAGCAGGATGCCGACCCACACGATCGGCAGCAGCCCGAGCCGGTGGCCGCGCAGGTCCCGCAGGTGGACGGGCCGGTCCTCGGCGATCGACCGGACGATCTCCCTGATCTTCAGGTCCACGTCGCCGTGCCCCATGACCCGCCGGAGCACCTCGCGGGCGCGCGCGGTCTGGTGCTTCTTGACCAGGTAGCGGGGCGACTCGGGGATGGTCGTGGCGATCACGCCGTACATGACGGCGGGCACGACGGCGCTGGCGAACATCCAGCGCCACGCGTCGCCGCCCCAGGGGAACGTTCCAGTGGCGCCGCCGTCCGACACCCGCGCGATGACGTAGTCGACGACGAGGGCCGCGAAGATGCCGAGGACGATCGCCATCTGCTGCAGCGAGCCGAGCCGGCCGCGCAGCTCGGCGGGCGCGATCTCGGCGATGTAGGCGGGCGCGATCACCGACGCGGCGCCGATGGCGAGGCCGCCGACCAGCCGCCAGGCGGTCAGGTCGACCGCGCTGAAGGCCAGCGCCGACCCGATCGAGCTGATGACGAACAGCACGGAGGCGAGCAGCATCACCCGGACGCGGCCGATCCGGTCGCCGATCGGCCCGGCGAACCAGGCGCCGACGGCGCAGCCGAGCAGCGCGGCGGACACGACGAACCCGACCGCGAAGCCGCTCAGCTCGAACCGGTCCTTGAGCGCGTCGACGGTCCCGTTGATCACCGAGGAGTCGTAGCCGAACAGGAAGCCGCCGAGGGCGGCGGCGCCGGCGAGCAGCACGGCGGTGGCCGTGGCGTGCGAGGGGCCGTCCCGCTCCGGGTCGTCCGAGGGTCGCGGTGCGCTGCCGGTCGTGGTCATGCGCCCTGATCTTCCCCGGGAGATCGACCTTATGCGGGGATCTGCCCGTTCCTCAGTCGCGCACGGCGACGCCGAGCACGTGCGGTGAGGCGGGGTTCCCGCGGCCTCCCTCGGGGAACTCGAAGTGCCGCTCGGTCCGGACGGTGAAGCCCGATCCGGCGATCCACTCGTCCGTCGGGCGGGACACGTGGCAGCCGGCGGCGAAGAACGGCCACAGGACGTCGGCGTACCGCTGGAACCGCGTCTTGCCCGGCGTCCTCCCCCGGACGTGCTCGTAGTAGCGCAGCTCGCCGCCCGGCCGCAGGACGCGCCTCAGCTCGGCCAGCGCGCGGACGGGGTCGCGCACCGAGCACAGCACGAGCGAGGCCACCGCGACGTCGAAGGAGGCGTCGTCCAGGTCGAGGTCCTCGGCGAGGCCGGGGCGCACCGTGACGGGCACGGGCGCCCGCGCGGCGGCGCGGTCGGCCTGGGCGCGCAGCCGCGGCTCCGGTTCGATCGCGACCACCTCGGTCACCTCGGGCGGGTAGTGCGCGAAGTTGGCCCCGTATCCGGCGCCGACCTCCAGCACGCGGCCGGACGCGCCGGCGAGCAGCTCGGCGCGGTGCGCGGTCCCGCCCGCCTTGGCGCAGCCCGCGTCCAGCCGCGGGTAGAGCCGGGCGAAGATCGGGTGGCTGAGATCGGTCATGCCCGCAGTCTCCGCCGCCGGGCCCGGTCACCGCAAGATCGCACGCGGACGACGGCGCAGTTCAGGCTGATACCGGAGGGGCGGATCGGATCTCCCTCCCGGGGGTCAGGCGGTCCGGTCGGCGCGGGTTCTAGGCTTCCGGTCAAATGAACGACTCAGACCGCGCCGCCTCCGCCGGCCGCACCCGGCTGGCCGCCGGGGTCCGCGCCGCCCTGCTGCCCGGCGGGGACGGCCCGCCCGTCACCCTGCTGCCCGCGCCCATGCCGCTGCGGGTGCCGATCCTGGCCCTGCTCGCCGCGCTGACGATCGGCTTCACCGCGGGCTCCATCGCGATCGCGATCTCGGGGTACCACGTCGACCCCGGGCTGGCGTGGCCGCTCGGGGTGCTGCAGGGGGCGCCGCTGATCTTCGCGGTGCGGTGGCCGCTCGCCGCCTGGCGGGTCGCGGCGGCCGGGCTGCTGCTGACGGTGTTCGTCCGGCACGGCGCGGGCTTCATGCCGTGGCCGGTCACCGCGATCCTCGCGCTCGTCGTCATCCTGTTCTTCACCGGCGTCGGCGCGGACCGGCAGACGACGGTCGGCGTCGGCGCGGTGACGGTCGCCGGCGTGCTGGTGCCCGCCGTGCTGTTCGGGATGCCCGGCTGGTTCGGCATGATCCTCGCGGGCATCGCGGTGCTGGCGCTGACGTTCGGGGACGCGGTCGGCGGGCGGCACTCCGCGGTGGAGGAGCTGCGCCGCCGCGAGGAGCAGCACCGGCAGGACCTGGCCCGGCAGGCGGTGCTGGAGGAGCGCGCCCGCATCGCCCGCGAGCTGCACGACGTCGTCGCGCACCACATGTCGGTGATCGCGATGCAGGCGGAGGCGGCCCCCTACAAGATCCCCGACCTGCCGGACGCGGCCCGGCAGACGTTCGGGGTGGTGCGGGACGCGGCGCGCGAGGCGCTCACCGAGACGCGCCGCGTCGTCGGGCTGCTGCGCGCCGACGACGAGGGCGCCGAGCGCGCCCCGCAGCCCGGCCTGGAGCGGCTGGACGACCTCGTCGCCGCCGCCCGCCGCGCCGGGCTGTCGGTCGCCACGGTCGTGGTCGGGATGCCGCGCCCGCTGAACGCGGGCGTCGACCTGTCGGCGTACCGGATCGTGCAGGAGTCGCTGAGCAACGCGTCCCGGTACGCGCCGGGCTCCCAGGTGCACGTCGAGGTGAAGTACGGCGCCGAGGCGCTGTCGGTGACGGTCACCGACGACGGGGCCCGCAGCACGCCGGAGGAGTCGCAGGGCGGCGGCCACGGCCTGGTCGGGATGCGCGAGCGCGTCACGATGCTGGGCGGCAGCCTGGACGCCGGCCCCCGCGCCGACGGCTGGTCCGTCACCGCCGAATTGCCGTACGGAGACGCGGACTGACCGGCGCCCGGAGCGGAGCGCCAGCGGAGCGGAGGGCGACGGTCAGTCCGCCCCTTCCGGGGGTCTGGGGGTCGTCCCCCAGAAAACAGGTGATCGCCGGCCGTAGGCTTGCGGCGTGACGATTCGGGTGCTGATCGCCGACGACCAGGTGATGATCCGCGACGGGCTCGCGGCGCTGCTGTCCTCCGATCCGGGGATCGAGGTGGTCGGGCAGGCGGGCAACGGCCGCGAGGCGGTGGAGCTCGGCCGCGCGCTCGATCCGGACGTCATCGTGATGGACATCCGGATGCCGGAGATGGACGGCCTCGCCGCCACCGCCGAGCTGGTCGGGCCGCCGGATCCGGCGGCCGACCCGGCGGACGCGCGGCCGAAGGTGCTGGTGCTGACCACGTTCGACCTGGACGAGTACGTCTACGAGGCGCTCGGCGCGGGCGCCAGCGGGTTCCTGCTGAAGGACGCCTCGGCCGCCGACCTGGTGAACGGGGTGCGGGTGGTGGCGGCGGGCGACGCGCTGCTCGCCCCGTCCATCACCCGGCGGCTGATCGGCGACTTCGCGCGCCGGCGCCGGCACCAGCGGCCGAGCCCGCAGGCGACCGCGGGGCTGACGCCGCGGGAGCTGGACGTGCTGCGGCTCATGGCGCGCGGGCTGTCCAACGCCGAGATCGCGGCCGAGCTGGTGCTGGCCGAGCAGACGATCAAGACGCATGTCGGGCACGTGCTGACGAAGCTGGCGCTGCGCGACCGCACCCAGGCCGTCGTGTACGCCTACGAGAACGGCCTGGTGGGGTAGCGGCGGCGGGTCAGCGCGAGGGGTCCAGGACGAGCTTGCCGGTGGTGCGGCGGGCCCGCAGGTCCTCGTGCGCCCGCCTGGCCTCGGTGAGCCCGTACTCGCCGCCGCCGACCACGCGGAGCCGGCCGTCGGCGACGAGGCCGAACAGCTCCTCCAGCGCGGTGCGCATCACGTCGCCGGGCAGCTGGAAGACGTGCGCGAGCCACATGCCGGAGATCGTGGTGGAGTGCGCCATGAGCGTGGCGGGGCGGACGGGCGAGGGCTCCTTGCGCGACGCCATCCCGTAGAAGGCGAGGCGGCCGAAGGGGGCGAGGGCGCGCAGGCTCTGGTCGGTGACCTCGCCGCCCGTCATCTCCAGGACGGTGTCGACGCGGCGGCCGCCGTTGGCGTCGATGAGCGCGGCCTTGAGGTCGGGCTCGTTGGCGTCGATGGCGACGTCGGCGCCGAGGTCGAGGGCGAGGGCGCGCTTGTCCGCCGAGGAGGCGGTGGCGATGACCCGGCCGGCGCCCCACGCCTTGGCGAGCTGGACGGCGAGCGTGCCGACGCCGCCGGCGGCGGCATGCACGACGACGGACTCGCCCGGCGCGAGGTGGACGCTGCGGCGCAGCAGCACCCACGCGGACGCGCCCTGGACGATCATGCCGAGGGCGGTGACGTCGTCGATGCCGTCGGGGACCTCCCAGGCCAGCGCCTCGGACGCGACGGCCTTCTCGGCGTAGCCGCCGGTGCCGACGAGCGCGACGACGCGGCGGCCGTCCGGGGTGGTGCCGACGACCTCGCCGCCGGGCACCATCGGCAGCGTGGACGCCGACAGGTAGCTGTTCTCCGCCTGGTGGGTGTCGGCGTAGTTGACGCCGGCCCGGGCGACGTCGACGAGCAGGTGCCCGGGGCCGGCGGTCGGCTCGGGCAGCTCGGTGACGGTGAGGACCTCGGGCCCGCCGAACTCGGTGATCTGGATCGCGCGCATGTCTCTCCTGTCGGTGTCGGGCGGGCGGCTCAGCGGGGGCCTGGGACGCCGCGGAACGTGAACGGCTCGGACGGGCGGCCCGGCACCACGTACCAGGCTTCGCCCGCGCCGTCGGCCTCCATGATCCGCATGAACGCCTCGACGACGTCGGCGACGTCCAGGATCGGGAACCCGGTCTCCTGGAGATGCCCCTTCAGCGGCACGAGGATGTCGGTGTCGGCGAACGAGGGGCACAGGGCGTTCACCCGGATGCCCTCCGCGGCGAACGTGGGGCCGAGGGCGCGGACGAGCCCGACGACGGCGGCCTTGTTGGCGCCGTACACCGGGTCGAACGGGGTCGCGGTGAGCGCCGCCATGCTGGCGGTGGCGATGATGTCGCCGCCGCCGCGGGCGCGCAGGGCGGGCAGGGCGGCGTGCGCGCCGAACACGACGCCGTCGAGGTTGATGCCCATGGCGCGCCGGTAGGCGGCGAGGTCGAAGTCGTCGCCCACTCCCCCGCCGCCGGCGACGCCGGCGTTGAGGAACGCCACGTCGAGGCCGCCGAACCGCTCGACGGCGACGGCGACCGCGGCCTCGCTGTCGGCGGGCTCGCGGACGTCGCAGCGGACGAACGCGCCGTCCAGCTCCTTCGCGAGTTCGGTCCCGGCGTCGGCGTCGACGTCCGCGACGACGACGCGGGCGCCGGCGCCGGCGAGCCGGCGCGCCACCGCGGCCCCGATGCCGTTGGATCCGCCCGTGATCAGCGCGACCTTGCCGGTGCCGTCGAAGGCTGCCATGGGGACTCCCTCCCGAAGTAACTGACTCGTCAGTTACTCTAGCGGAATGGACTTCGGTTTGAGCGAGCGGGCCCAGGAGTACCTCGGCCGCCTCCAGGACTTCATGGACAGCCACGTCTACCCGGCCGAGCCGGTCTACGCCGCGCAGCGGGCGGAGCTCCGCGCGGCCGGGCAGGAGCACACCGTCCCACCGGTCGTCGAGGACCTCAAGGTCGAGGCGCGCAAGCGCGGCCTGTGGAACCTGTTCCTGCCCGACAGCGAGGACCCGGCGCACGGCCTGAGCGTCACCGACTACGCGTCCCTCGCCGAGGTGACGGGCCGCTCCCCCAGCCTCGCGCCCGAGGCCACCAACTGCGCCGCGCCCGACACCGGCAACATGGAGGTCCTGCACCTGTTCGGCACGCCCGAGCAGAAGGAGACCTGGCTGCGGCCGCTGCTGGACGGCGAGATCCGCAGCGCGTTCGCGATGACCGAGCCGGACGTCGCGAGCTCCGACGCCACCAACATCTCCACCCGCATCGAGCGCGACGGCGACCACTACGTCATCAACGGCCGCAAGTGGTGGATCAGCGGCTCCGCCGACCCGCGCTGCAAGATCATGATCGTGATGGGCAAGACCGACCCGGACGGCCACCCGTACCGGCAGCAGTCGATGGTGCTGGTGCCGCTCGACGCGCCGGGGGTGGAGGTCGTCCGGCCGCTGCCCGTGTTCGGCTACTCCGACCAGCACGGCCACTGCGAGATCACCTTCACCGACGTCCGGGTGCCGGTGGAGAACCTCGTCGGCGAGGAGGGCGGCGGCTTCGCGATCGCGCAGGCGCGGCTCGGCCCCGGCCGCATCCACCACTGCATGCGCGCGATCGGGATGGCCGAGCGGGCGCTGGAGCTGATGTGCGAGCGCGCGGCGTCGCGGGTGGCGTTCGGCGGCCCGCTGGCCAAGCAGGGCGTCGTCCGCCAGCAGATCGCCGAGTCGCGGATGGCGATCGAGCAGGCCCGGCTGCTCACCCTGAAGACCGCCTGGCTGATCGACAAGCACGGCGTGCAGGCGGCCCGGTCGGAGGTCGCGGCCATCAAGGTGATCGCGCCGCGGGTCGCGCTGGACGTCGTGGACAGGGCGATCCAGGTGCACGGCGGCGCCGGGGTCAGCGACGACACGCCGCTCGCCGCGATGTGGGCGGGGCTGCGCACGCTGCGCCTCGCCGACGGCCCGGACGAGGTGCACGTGCGGTCAGTGGCCCGCGCGGAGCTGGGCAGGTATCTCGGTAAATGACCAGTGGCACGGGGGAGACGGCGGGCGTGCGGCGGCGGATGCCGTACGCCCGGCGGCGCGAGCAGCTGCTGCAGGTGGCGCTCGCGGAGTTCGGCCGGCGCGGCTACCACCTGACCCAGATGGAGCACGTGGCCGGGGCGGCGCAGGTGTCCAAGGCGCTGCTGTACCAGCACTTCACGTCCAAGGAGGAGCTGTTCGCCGAGGTGACGGAGGCGATCGTCGGCGAGCTCACCGGCCGGCTGAACGAGGCCGTGCTCGCCGCGCACGGCTCCGCGGACGGCATCCGGGCGATGATCCGGGTGCTGTTCGACTACGCCACCGCCGAGCCGGACGCGTGGGCGGTGGTCGTCCGGCACCTCGACAAGCCGGAGGTCGGGCTGGAGCTGCGGGAGCTGCGCGACCGGCTCGGCACCGCGTTCGCCGACCTGCTGCTGCGCCGCCGCCGCGCCGACCCGGCGCTGTCCCCGGCCGCGCTGGAGGTCAACGAGCGGCGGGCGCGGCTGCTCGTCCCGCTGATGTACGGGTCGATGCTGTCGATGGTGTCGTGGTGGCTGGAGCATCCCGACACGCCGCGCGAGCGCGCCGAGCAGATGGCGGTGGAGTTCATCTGGCTCGGCCTCGACCGGCTCCGCAGCGGCGAACGCCTGCCCAAGGAGTAGCCCTGTACAGGCTCAGCCGGGCACGGGTCCAGCCAGGCACGGGTCCAGCCAGCCAAGGGGCTAACCGAACACGGCGTCGCGGACGACGTCGAGGGCGGTCAGCACCGCGCCGCGCAGCACGGCGTCGCCCTCGACGCGGCTCGCCCGCACGTCGGTGGGGGCCGGGCCGAGGGCGCCGAGCCGGTCGGCGACGAGCCCGGCGAGCCGGTCGCCGCCCGAGCGGCCGAGTTCGCCGCCGAGCACGACGAGCCCGGGGTCGAGGACGGCGACGAGCGCGAACGCGGCCTCGGCGATCCAGGCGGCCACCTGCTCGTCGGCGAGGCCGGCGACGGCGGCCCGGTCCAGCAGGTGGCAGAAGTCGGTGCCGCCGAACTTCAGCAGCCCGACCTCGCCGGCGCCGCCGGACGCGCCGCGCCGCAGCCGGCCGTCCAGGACGACCGCGCCGCCGATGCCGTCGTCCAGCCACAGCAGCGCGAAGTCGGCGCGGCCCGCGGCGGCGCCCTCCCGGTGCTCGGCGATCGCGCCGAGGTTGACCTCGTTCTCCAGCCGCACCGGCGCGCCGAGGCGGTCCCGGAGCGCCGCGCCGAGGTCGGGGCGGCCGCCGGGGACGCCGCTGTCGGTCACCAGGCCGGTGCGCGGGTCGACGGGGCCGGGGGTGCCGAGCACGACGGTGTGCAGGGCGCGGCCGTCCGCCGCCTCCACGACCGCCGCGGCGACGAGGGCGGCCAGGTCGGGGGCGGCCGGCAGGGGGCGGGTCGCGGTGCCGGTCTCGTTCCCGGCGATGTCGGCGACGGCGACGTGGACGGCGTCGCGGCGCAGGTCGACCCCGGCGATGTGGGCGCGGTCGGCGACGAGTCCGTAGAGGCGGGCGTTCGGGCCCCGCCGCTCGGCGCCGGTCTCCCCCGCGACCTCGACGAGCCCGGCCGCCCGGAGCCGCTCGATCAGGTCGGACACGGTCGGCCGGGACAGCCCGGTCAGCGTCCGCAGCTGCGGGGCGGTGAGCGGGCCGCGTTCGAGCAGCAGGTCGAGGGCCAGCCGGTCGTTGATCGCGCGGGCCATGGTCGGGTCGGCGGTCTTCACCGCCCACATAGTAGTCAGGGTTCCTGCCTAATACACTTTTCATCAGGAAGCCTTCCTGTTAGTTTTTCCGTCCATGACCTCTCCCCACCGGGCCATCGGCGCGGTCTTCGCCGTCCACGGGGCCGTGGCGGGCACCCTCGCCACGCGCCTGCCCTGGATCCAGGACCGCCTCGACCTCTCCCCCACCGTGCTCGGGCTGGCCCTGCTGTGCCCGTCCCTCGGCGCGTTCACCGCGATGCCCACCGCGAGCCGCGTGGCGCACCGGATCGGCGAGCGCCGCACCGTCCGGCTGCTGATCGCGGCCTGGTGCGCGGCGCTCGCCCTCCCCGCGCTCGCGCCCGCGCCCGCCTGGCTGTTCGCGGCGATGCTGCTGTACGGCGCGACCGCCGGCATGTCGGACGTCGTCATGAACGCGCACGGCGTCGCGGTGGAGCGGGCCGTGGGCCGCCCGGTCATGTCGGGGCTGCACGGCCTGTGGTGCGTCGGCAGCCTCGCCGCGGGCGGTGCCGGCATCGCCGCCGCGCACGCCCGGATCGACGCGCGGCTGCACCTCGGGCTGGTCGCGCTCGTCCTGCTGGCGGCGGGCCTGCTCGCCGGGCGGGGGCTGCTCGCGGACCGGCCCGCCGAGGGCGTCCCGGCGCCGCGCCGGTTCGCGCTGCCGACCAAGGCCGTCGCCGCGATCGGCGCGGTCGGGTTCTGCGGGACGTTCGCCGAGGGCGCGAGCGCCGACTGGTCCGCCGTCTACCTCACCGAGGTGACGCACGCGGGCCCCGGCCTCGCCGCCGCCGCGTTCACGGTCTTCATGTCCTGCATGGCGGTCACCCGGCTGGCCGGCGACCGGCTCGTGCGGCGGTTCGGCCCGGCGGCGGTCATCCGGTGCGGCGGCTCGGTCGCCGTGGCCGGCGGGATCATGGTGGTGGCCGCCCGCGCGCCGTGGGCCGCGGTCGCCGGGTTCGCGCTGGTCGGCATCGGGATCGCCACCGTCGTCCCGCTGGTGTTCGCGGCGGCGGCCGGCATCGGCGCGACGCCCGGCGAGGGCGTGGCCGGCGTCGCGACGATCACCTACCTGTCCGGGCTGACCGCGCCGGCGGTGACCGGCTGGACGGCGGGCGCGCTGTCCTACCGGGCGGCGTTCGCGATGATCACGTGCGTGGTCGCGGTGATGACGCTGTCGGCCGGCGCGCTGCGCCCGCGCGAGCCGGGCACCGCGGCGCCCGCGACCGACGCGTCGGCGAAGGCGCTGCACTAGCGCCCGCCGGCCTTGCCGCGGGCATGCGAAAGGCCGGGGACGGCGAGCGTCCCCGGCCTTTCGTCGGGTCTACATCGAGAAGGGCGAAGCCTTAGAGCGGGTAGACGCCCTCGGCCTGCGGGCCCTTCTGGCCCTGCGTGATCTCGAAACCGACGCGCTGGTTCTCGTCCAGGCTGCGGTACCCGCTGGTGGTGATCGCCGAGTAGTGGACGAACACGTCGGGGCCGCCGCCGTCAGGCGCGATGAACCCGAAGCCCTTTTCGGCGTTGAACCACTTCACGGTGCCTTCGGCCATGCTGTCTTTTCCTTCTGGGTAACCTCACCGGCCCGCCGGACGGCGGACCGGGCTGCAAGCGGACTCATCCCACGTCCGCCGGTCGCCCGGAAAAACGCTTTCGAGACTGCTCGACGTCGGACTGGCCGACGCCATCGTGCAACGCGTCCGAACCTACCCGATACCGGCGCGACTTATGCACCGACACACCTAAACAAGATCCGACAATGCCTCGGCGGCGCGGTGGCAGTCGTGGAACGTGCAGTACAGCGGGACGGGAGCGAGCCGGACGACATCGGGTTCGCGGGCGTCGGCGACCACGCCGTGCGCCGCGGCGAGCCGCCGGACGAGCCCGCCGGCGTCCGGGACGCGCAGCGACAGCTGGGCGCCCCGCGCCGCCGGGTCGGCCGGGGTGATGACCTCCACGCCGCCGAGCGGGGCGAGCCGGCCGGCCAGGTACCCGGTGAGGCGCTCGCTCTTGGCGCGCAGCGCGGCCATCCCGGTCCGGTCGAAGATCTCCAGGGAGGCCAGCACGGGCGCGAGCGCGAGGATCGGCGGGTTGGACACCTGCCAGGCGTCGGCGGACGCGGGCGGCGCGATCTCGGGGTCCATCCGGAACCGGACGGCCGGGTCGGTCCCCCACCAGCCGGACAGCTTCGGCACGGAGGCGTCCCGGACGTGGCGCTCGTGCACGAAGCAGCCCGCGACCGCGCCCGGACCGGAGTTCAGGTACTTGTAGGTGCACCAGGCGGCGAAGTCGACGTCCCAGTCGTGCAGGCGCAGCGGGACGTTCCCGGCGGCGTGCGCGAGGTCCCAGCCGACCACGGCGCCGGCGGCGCGGCCCGCCTTGGTGATCGCGGGGATGTCCATGAGCTGGCCGGTCAGGTAGTTGACGCCGCCGAGCAGGACGAGCGCGACCGTGCCGCCCTCGCGTTCGAGGAAGGCGAGGACGTCCTCGGTGCGCAGGTTGTCCTCGCCGGGGCGCGGCTTCAGCCGCACGACCGCCGCGGCCGGGTCGAGCCCGTGGTGGACGGCCTGGCCCGCGACCGCGTAGGAGTCGGACGGGAACGCCGAGTCCTCGATGAGGATGCGGGTGCGCGTCCCGGCGGGCCGGTAGAAGCTCGCCATCAGCAGGTGCAGGTTGACCGTGAGCGAGTTCATCGCGACGACCTCGTGCGGCAGCGCACCGACGAGCCGGGCGGCGGGTTCGCGGAGCAGCTCGTGGTAGTCCACCCACGGGCGGCGCCCCTGAGTGTGCGCCTCGACGGCGAGGCGCGCCCAGTCGTCCAGCTCCTCGCGGAGCCGTCCCGCGACGCTCCGCGGCTGCAGGCCGAGGGAGTTGCCGGCGAAGTACGCGGCCTCCTCGTACCGGCCGCCGGGCGCGGGCGGGACGAGGAACTCGCCGCGCAGCGTGGGCAGCGGGTCGGTCTCGTCGAGCCGCCGCGCCTCGTCTTCCAGGGTCACTGCGTCATTCCTTCGGTGGTCACGAGTGCGGGCGCGGGCGCGGGCTCGGGCGCCTCGGCGAGGGCGAAGAACTCCGCGGCGTTGCCGCCGAGCAGGCGGGCGCGGTCGGCGTCGTCCAGCCCGGGGCAGGCGCGGATCGTCGCGCCCGGCTCCAGTTCGCCGAGCGGGAACGGGTAGTCGGTGCCGAGCATGACGTGGCCGGGGCCCATCACGTCCACGAGCAGCCGGAGCGCGCGCGGGTCGAACACGGCGGAGTCGACGTGGAACCGGTCGAGGTACTCCGACGGCGGGCGCGGCGAGTCGGCGCGGACGATGTCGCGCCGGTGCCAGGCGTTGTCGGCCCGGCCGAGCAGGAACGCGAAGCTGCCGCCGCCGTGGCAGAAGCACATCCGCAGCGACGCGGGGATCCGCTCGAACGCGCCGGACAGCATCAGCCCGAGGATGCTCAGCTGCGTCTCGGCGGGCATCCCCGACAGCCACGGCAGCATGTGGCCGCGCATCCGGTCGGCGCCGAGCATGTCCCACGGGTGCGCCAGCACGGGCAGGCCGAGTTCCGCGCAGTGCGCGAGGAACGCGGTGATGCCGTCGTCGTCGAGGTTGCGGTCGCCGACGTGGTTGCCGATGTGCACGCCGCGGTGCCCGGCCGCCTTCGCGCGCGTCGCGACCCGGCAGGCGAGCTCGGGGTCCTGGAGGGGGACCTGGCAGAGCGGCAGCAGCCGGTCCGGTGCGTGCGCGCAGAACGCGAGGATGCGGTCGTTGACGAGGTCGCACCAGTCGGCGGCGCGGGACGGCTCGGCCGCGTACCCGAACATCAGCGGGGTGGACGAGACGGCCTGGACGTCCACGCCCGCGGCGTCCATGTCGGCGACGCGGCGCGCGGGGTCCCACAGGGCCGCGCCGACCGGCCGGTACTCCTCGTCCCCGGACATCATCATGCCGGCGCCGCCGCCGTCGAGGCGCAGCCACGGCTGCCCCTCGTCGGCGAGCACGCGGCCCTCGTCGCGGGTGAGCTCCGGGAAGACGTGGGCGTGGACGTCGATGACCGTCACGGCGCCCCCGTCAGGCCCGGGGCGCGGTGGTCGGGGTCATGGCCCGCGGCCATGTCCTGCCCGGGTGGACGGCTCCGCAGTTGGGGCACGTGCGGTCGCCGCCGTAGAAGCCCTCGAACACGGGCGGCAGGTCGTCCACGATGGAGCGGACCTGCAGTTCGACGCGGTGGACGAGGTGGTGGCACTCGGTGCAGTACCACTCGAACGCCTCCGTCAGCCCCTCCGGCCGGGGGATCTCCACGACCAGGCCGATCGAGCCGGGCTCGGGGCGCTGCGGCGAGTGCCGGACGTGCGGCGGCAGCAGGAAGACGTCGCCCTCGTTGATCTGCACGTCGGTCGGCGGGCGGCCCTCCTCCTCCATGACGCGCAGCACCATGTTGCCGCGGAGCTGGTAGAAGAACTCCTCGGTCGGGTCGTCGTGGAAGTCGGTGCGCTGGTTCGGGCCGCCGACGACCATGATGATCAGCCCGGCCTCGTCGAACACCTGGACGTTGCCGACGGGCGGCTTGAGCAGGTCGCGGTGCTCGTCGATCCATGCCTGGAAGTTGAACGGTTGTCCGTGCGACAGCTGCGGCAGGGTCATGCCCCGGCCTCCTTGCCTCTCTGCGACGTGTCTGTCTGCGGGATGTGCGCGACGCACGAGATCTCGACGAGCAGGTGCGGGTGCGGGAGCTGGTGGACGGCCACGGTGGTGCGGGCCGGGCCGCTCTCGTCGAAGTACTCGCCGTAGACCTCGTTGTAGCCGCCGAAGTCGTTCATGCTCACCAGGTACGCGGTGACGTTGACGACGTCGCGGAGGTCTCCCCCGGCGGCGGCGAGCAGGTCGCGGATGTTCTCGATGACGGCGCGGGTCTGCGCCCGGATGTCGAGGTCGGTGACGCCCATCGGGTCGGCGCTCGCCCCGACGAACGTCCCGTCCGGGCGGCGGGAGCTCGTCCCGGACACGAACACGAAGTCGCCGGCCCGCTTGAGGTGCGGGAACCGCCCCCGCGGCTTGGCCTTGCCGTCGACGAGGAACGCGTCGCCCATCATGTGGTCACCTCGACCGCGCCGAGGCCGGCCCCGGTGACGCGGACGTGCGCGTCCTTCGGCAGCGGGACGGCCGCCGTGGCGGCGCCCGCGAGGACGATCCAGCCGGGTTCGAGGGTGATCCCGGCGCCGAGCGCGAGCCGCGCCGCCGCGCGCAGCGACCGCGCCGGGTCGCCGAGGATCGCGGCGGACGACCCGGCCTGCACCGGGCGCCCGTCGATCTCCAGCAGGAGCCCGGCGTTCGACAGGTCGCGCGGCGGGTGCCAGGCCCCGTACCCGAACCGCGCCGCCGAGGCGTTGTCGGCGATGACGTCCGGGAGGGTGAACTCGAAGTCCCGGTAGCGGGAGTCGAGGATCTCGAACCCGACCGCGACGCCGGCCACGGCCGACTCGGCCTCGGCGACCGAGCGGACCTCCCGTCCGATCAGGTAGGCGATCTCCGGCTCGACGCGCGGGTGGATGAGGCGCGACACGTCCACCGAGGGCCCGGCGAGCATCCGGTCGGTGAGCAGGCCCCAGATGACGTCGTCGACGCCCATCTGCACCATCTTGGCGCGGCTGGTGAAGCCCATCTTGATCCCGGCGGGACGCTCGCCCCGGCGGCGGCGCAGCTCCATCCCAGCACGCTGCACCGCGTAGGCGGCGGGGACGTCGAACGGCGTCGTGTCGGTCAGCTTCGGGACCGCGCGGACGTCGCGGGCGGCGTCGTCGAGGGTCCGCGCGAGCGCGGTCACGTCCACCATCAGGCACTCTCCTTGCCGAAGGCGACGCGGACGTCGCCGAGCCCGTCGATGCGGGCCTCGAACACCTCGCCGGGCGCGGCGGGGACGACCGGGCCGAGCGCGCCGGTCAGCACCGTGTCGCCGGCGCGCAGCGGGCGGCCGACGCGCACCAGCGTGTCGGCGAGCCACAGCGCCGCGTTCAGCGGGTGGCCGAGGCAGGCGGCGCCGTTGCCGGTGGAGACCTGCTCGCCGCGCCGCTCCATCACCATCCCGCACAGGCGCAGGTCGACGTCCTTGAGGAGGACGGGCCGGTTGCCGAGCGCGTACATGCCGGACGAGGCGTTGTCGGCGACGGTGTCGGCGAGCGTGATGTCCCAGTCGCGGACGCGGCTGCCGACGACCTCGATCGCGGGCAGCGCGAACGCGGTCGCGCGGATGACGTCGGCGACGGTGTGCCGCTCGTGGGTGAGGTCGTGCTCCAGCACGAGCGCGACCTCCGCCTCGGCGCGCGGCTGCAGGACGGCGCCGGCGGGGATCTCCTCGCCGTCCGGGACGGCCATGTCGGCGAACAGCATCCCGAAGTCGGGGCTGTCCACGCCGATCTGCCGCTGGACGGCCTTGGAGGTCAGCCCGATCTTGCGTCCGGCGAGGCGGCGGCCCTCGGCCAGCCACCGCTCGGTGAGCCGGTCCTGGACGGCGTAGGCGTCGTCGGCCGTGGTGATCAGGTCGCGGACGGGCGCGCACGGCGTGCCGGCGGCGTAGGCGCCGAGCAGCCGGTCGGCGGCTTGGTCGATGGTGGTCGTCACGGGGCTCGCTCTCAGATCTGGATGCAGACGTTGACGGGTTCGGAGAAGAAGTCCAGGGAGTACTCTCCCCCTTCCCTCCCGATTCCGGACGCCTTGACACCGCCGAACGGGGTGCGCAGGTCGCGCAGGTTCCAGCAGTTCACCCAGACGATCCCGGTCTCGACGCGCGGCGCCACCCGGTGCGCCCGCGACAGGTCGGTGGTCCAGACGGTGGAGGCGAGGCCGTAGGGGCTGTCGTTGGCGAGCGCGAGCGCCTCGTCCTCGGTGTCGAACGGCGCGACGTGGCACACCGGCCCGAAGATCTCCTCCCGGACGGTGCGGGCGGTCTCGGGGAGGCCGGTGAGGACGGTCGGCTCGACGTAGAAGCCGCCGTCGCGCTCGTCGCCGAACCGCGGCGCGCCGCCGCCCGCGACGACCGTGGCGCCTTCCTCGCGGGCGAGCCGGTAGTACGACAGGACCTTGTCGCGGTGCTCGGCCGAGATCATCGGCCCGTAGCCGCCGAGTTCGCGCGCGCGGGCGCCGAGCCGCTCCACGAACTCCTCGAAGACGGGCCGCTCGACGTAGACGCGCTCGGTGCACAGGCAGATCTGCCCGGAGTGGGTGAAGGACGAGCGGACCGTCCCGTCCACGGCGGCATCGAGGTCGGCGTCGGCGAAGACCAGCGCGGGGTTCTTGCCGCCCAGCTCGAACGACACGGGCGTCACGTGCTCGGCGGCGTTGCGCATGATCGCGGCGCCGGTCGCCGACTCGCCGGTGAACGCGATCGCGTCCACGCCCGCGTGCCCGGTCAGGAACTCGCCGGCCGCGCCGGCGCCGTGCCCGTGCACCAGGTTGAACGCGCCGTCCGGCACCCCGGCCTCGTCGATGACGCGGGCGAGCAGCGTCGCGGTGGACGGCGTCTCCTCCGACGGCTTGACTACGACGGCGTTGCCGCACGCAAGCGCCGGGGCGATCTTCCAGGTGGACAGCAGCAGCGGGAGGTTCCACGGCGAGATGATCGCGACGACGCCGAGCGGCCGCCGCACGGTGTAGTTGAGCGCCTCGCCCGTGCCCGCGCTCCACCCGGGGATCTGCGTCACGTAGGCCCGCTCGGGACGGCCGTACAGCAGGTCGGCGTACGCGCGGAAGTTCCCGGCGGCGCGCGGAACGTCGACGGTCTCGGCGAACGAGCGGGGCCTGCCGGTGTCGGCGACCTCCGCCTCGACGAACTCCTCGAACCGGGCGTCGATGCCGTCGGCGACGCGCCGCAGCGCGGCGGCCCGCTCCTCGGCGCCGGCCGCGCCCCACCCGCCCTTCAGCGCGGCCCGCGCCGCCGTGACGGCGTCGTCTACGACCTCGCGGGTGGCCTCGGGGACGGTGCCGAGTTCGGCGCCGGTCACGGGATCGACGAGCGGGAAGCCGGGTCCGTCCGAGCGGAAGACGCCGCCGACGTAGTGCTCAGCCTTCATCCGTGTCCTCCCGCATGGCTCGACAGGTCCGATCCTCTGCCCCGCGAGCTATGCCTGGCAAATACCAAATCCCCCAAGCGCTATCACTCATCGGATATAGATTCGCCGGCCGGCCGCGTGGCCGGATGCGGCCAAGATCGCGGGCTTGCCGGGGCCCGCCGCCCATGTCACTTTGATCATGTACCGCCGGTGATCTTCGGGAGGCCCCGAGCATGACCCACGGCACCGGAGCATGACCCACGGCACCGGCCCCCTCGACCCGCCGTCCTTCCTCCGCCTCGACCCGCCCGAACTCGACGGCGGCGACCTCGTCGTCCGCGCCCGGCCGACCGAATCCCGCGCCCGGACCCGAACCAGCCCCTCCGCCCCGCTCGCCTACCTCTACGAGGCCCCGGACGAGCACGAACCCGAGCACACCACCCGACTCGCGGCCGGCCACTACGACACGACCACCCTCACCTGGTCGTTCTCCGGCGACATCCCGGGGATCATCGGGCTCACCGAGCCCACATCCCCGTAGCGGCCCCGCGCACGAGTGTCCGGCACACCCCGTCCCGAAAGGCACAGCCATGCCCGGAACCCTGACCAGGCCCGCCCTGCGCACGACCCGCGCGTTCATCTCACCCGACCACGCCGGCTTCGACCCGGCGGCGATCCCGACCCCGGACGGCGACGAGCGGCCGTTCGGCTACGCCTACTCCACCCCGTGGGGGACGCCCGACGAGGGCGCCCCGGCCGCCGACCCGCAGGCGGGGCACTACGACCCCGCCACCCAGACCTGGGTCGGCCCCAACGGTGAGGACATCACCGCCGGGTACAGCTCGTACACCGTCACCGGCTCGGGCCAACCGCCGTGGGGCGACAAGATCCTCGACGATGTGTGCGCCTGACACGTGAACGACGATCGGCCAGAGGTCCTGATCCTCACCCAGGACTTCGACCCGACGGTCGACCCGGTCGTCCGAAGCCTCACGGCCAAGGGCGCCCGGGTCTTCCGGGTCGACACCAGCTACTTCCCCCGCCGGCTCAGCTTCGCCACGTCCGACTTCGACGGCGCGGACCGGGCCGTCATGCGCCACCACGACGGCGAGATCGACCGCGAGGTCGACCTCAACGCCCTGTCCGGCGTCTGGTACCGGCGGCCCACCGCGTTCGAGTTCGGCGACGACATGGGCGAGGCCGAGCGCGAGTTCGCCCGCTACGAGGCGCAGCACGGCGTCGGCGGCATCTTCCGCTCGACCGACTGCCTCTGGATGAACCGACCCGACCTGGACGCGGTCGCCGACCTGAAGCCCTACCAGCTGAAGCTCGCCAAGAAGGCCGGTCTGCGGGTCCCGCGGACACTGCTGACCAACGACCCGGACGAGGTCGCGCGGCTGGCGAAGCAGGAGGGCGAGGGCAAGCTCGTCTACAAGTCGCTCAGCGGCGGGGTGATCCACTACCCGGGCGCGTTCCCGTCCGGCCTGTTCACCGCCGTGCTGGGCGAGGAGATCGACGAGCACCTCCCCCGCGTCCGGCACACCATCTGCCAGTTCCAGGAGTACATCGAGAAGGCGTACGAGGTCCGGCTCACCGTCATCGGCGACAGCTACTTCCCCGTCGTGATCGACTCGCAGGGCGCGGAGCGGACCAAGGTCGACTGGCGGGCCGACATCCAGATGAACTACGGCGACTACCGGCCGCTGCCGGAGGACGTCGTCCGCCGCACCCGGGCACTGCTCGACGAGCTCGGGCTCGTGTACGCCGCCGTCGACTTCATCGTCACCCCGGACGGCGAGCACGTGTTCCTGGAGTCCAACCCCAACGGCCAGTTCATGTGGATGCAGAACGACCTCGGGCTGCCGATGAGCGACCGCATCGCCGACCTGCTGATGAAGGGCCATGCGGGCCGGACCGGTGAAGTGGAGCAAATCGGCTACTGATGGACGATCCACCGCCCGTCACCGCGGCCGAGTGGTCGCAGCCGCCGCAGGTCGGCCTGCGGCGGCTGCCCCGGCTCGTCTGGGGCGCCGTCCGCCTCGCGGCGTCGGCGGCGCCCCGGGAGTACGCCCTCATCACGGCGCTCCAGGCCGTCGCCGGCCTCGGCCTCGTGCTGCCGCTCCTCGGCGGGCGGCACCTCCTCGACCAGGCGCTCGGCGGCGCCGATATCGCCGACGTCCTGGTGCAGGGCGCAGTCGTCCTCGCAATGACGGGGCTGATCGCCGTCGCGGTCTCGGTCGCGTCGTCGCGGGACGACGTGCTGAGCGAGTTGCTCAACCGGTACGCGATGGGCCGGATCCTGGACGTCGCGTGCACGGTCGACCTCGCGGAATTCGAGCGTCCCGCCTTCCACAACCGGCTGGAGCGCGCCTCGATGAGCGCTCGGATCCGGCCGCATCAGGTCGTCCAGGGGCTGGGGGCGCTGACCAGCGCGCTGATGGCCACCGCCGGGGTCGCGCTGGCGCTCGCGGCGATCGAGCCGTGGCTCGTCCCCGCGACGCTGGCCGCAGGGGCGCCGCTGTGGCTGGCCGGGCTGAAGAGCGGGCAGGTGCTGTACGGCGCACTGTTCCGGCTCACGCCCGCCGAGCGGGAACGCAGCTATCTGCAGGACGTGCTGACCAGCCGCCGCTCGGCTGCTGAGGTCCGGGCGTTCGGCTTGGCCCCGCACCTGCGCGGACGCTGGGAGGCGCGGACCGAGGAGCGTCTTGAAGAGATCCGCCGCACGGTTCGGACCCGCCTGCGCATTACGTTGGCGGCGCGGTGCGTGAGCGGCATCGCGCTCGGTGCGGTGCTCGGGCTGCTGCTGGCGTACACGGCGACCGGCGGCATGCCGGTGGCCGACGCGGGCGCCGCCGCCACCGCCGTCATGCTGCTGGCCGCACGTCTTCGGATGTCCGCCGCCGGTACCGACCAGCTCTTCGACGCGGCGCCCTTCGTCCAGGACCTCACCTCGTTCCTGACCCCGCCGGAGCGCGGGCCCTCCGGCTTGCCGCCTCCGCCGTTCGGCGTGCTGACGGCTGAGAATCTCTCGTTCACGTATCCGTCGGCCGCGCGTCCTGCCGTGGACGGCGTTGATCTGCGGATCGAGGCGGGGCAGGTCGTCGCGCTAGTGGGCGAGAACGGGTCGGGCAAGACGACTCTGGCGAAGCTGCTGTCGCACCTGTACCGGCCGGAGTCGGGGCGGATTCTGTATGACGGCGTGGACGTCTCGGGCGCTTCTGCTGACGGCCTGCGCGAGTCGATCGCCGTGCTGTTTCAGGATTTCGAGCGCTACGTGCTCCCGGCGTTCGACAACATCGCGCTGGGCCGCCCTGAGGTACCAGCCGACGCCGAGGCCATCGCGCGGGCCGCCCGCGCGGCCGGGGCGGACGGGTTCCTGCGCGGCCTGCCGGACGGCTATTCGACCTTGCTCGGCCCCCAGTTCGCGGGTGGCACGGACCTTTCGGGCGGCCAGTGGCAGCGGGTGGCGCTGGCCCGCGCGTTCTTCCGGGACGCCCCGTTCGTCATCCTGGACGAGCCGACCGCGACACTGGACGCCCGTGCGGAACACGAGCTGTTCGACCGCCTGCGGACGTTGCTCGCCGGACGGACCGTCCTGCTGATCTCGCACCGGTTCTCGACCGTCCGGATGGCAGACCACATCTACGTGCTGGCGGACGGCCAGGTCGCCGAACACGGCACCCACGACTCGCTCATGGCCGCAGGCGGGCGCTATGCCGAGCTGTTCACGCTTCAGGCCGAGGCGTACCTGGACCCGTCAGACATACCCAGCGCTTGAGGTTGACGGATCCCGCTATCACCGTCCTGTGATACCAAGTCGGCATGCGCGCGATCGACCTCCTCAACGGACGGCTGAAGCTCCGGCACCTGGTGCTCGTCGTCGCCATCGCCGATCAGGGCAGCGTCCTGCGGGCCGCCGAGCACCTGCATCTGGCACAGCCCGCCGTCACCCGCAGCCTGCGCGAAGTCGAGGGCATCCTCGGCGTCGACCTGTTCACCCGAGGCCCGCGAGGCGTGACACCGACGCTGTTCGGGGAGGCGTTCATCGAGCACGCGCGCGCCGTCCTGGCCGAACTCCGCCGCGCCGGCGACCGCATCACCGGCCTGGCGGACGGCGAAGTCGGCACGGTCACGATCGGCACTCTCCTGGCGGGCTCGAACGTCCTGCTCCCCCGGGCGATCGCCGCGCTCAAGAAGGACCGGCCGGGCATCACCGTCATCGTCCAGGAGGCGACGTTCGACGCCCAGGTGCCGCGCCTCCTGGACGGCGAGATCGACCTGATCCTCGGCCGCCTCAACCCGATCGACGACCTGCGCGGCCTCCGCCAGCTCACCCTCTACGGCGAACCAGTTCTCCTGGTGGCCCGCCAAGACCACCCGGCTCGCGCCGTACCCGACCTCACGTTGGCCGACCTCCTCGCCTACCCGTGGGTGCTGCCCCTGGAGCAGACGGCCTTGCGCACCGAACTGGAACAGGTCTTCCGCGCTTCCGGCCTGACACTTCCCGGCAACCTGGTCGAGTGCACGTCCGTCCTGACCGTCCGAACCCTCGTCCGCGACACCGACATGATCGCCGCGCTACCGGAACTGGTGGCCCGCACCGACGCCGACATAGCGCCGCTGCCCGTCCCGCTGGAGACGGTCCGCCGCCAGGTCGGCGTGACGCTCCCCGCGGGCCGCACCCCGACGCCGTCGGCCCGCCTGATGCTCGACCACCTCGAGCGCGAGGCCGCGGCGCTCACCGCCTGATCAGGCGCATCAGCTCCGTGCTCACCAGCGACTCCGGATCGGCGAGATCGAGCACGACGTCGAAGTGGTCGCGGCCGGGCACGATCATCAGCTCACCGGCACCCCACTGCGGCTGGAACAGCCTCGACTGCTCCAAGAACCCATCCCCGTCGTCCTCCGCGACCGCGAAGACCGCAGGACACCGATAGTCGGCGTCCAGCAGAGCAGGGCTCAGCGCGGCAGCGCGCTCCAGATCAAGCTTCACGTACTCGTTGACATACACCCGAGTGATCGGCCGGATGTCGAACAGCCCGCTGAATGGCATCGCGGCCTTGACCACGTCCCGCGGAAGCCCGAAGGCGTCTTGCCAGCCGCCGACCATCGTCATCCCGGTCAGATGCCCGCCCGCCGAACTACCGCCCACCACGATCCGCTCGGGATCGAGGCCGAACTCCCGTCCATGCCGATAGACCCACGCCACGGCCGCCCGCACCTGCCGGACGATCTCGTCCAGCGTTGCCTTCGGCGCCAGCGTGTAGTCAGGCACCACGGTCGCGACGCCCTGCTCGTACAAGGCCCGCGCCATGAAGGACGACACGTCCCGCGAGAGCGCCATCCAATAGCCACCGTGCAGGAAAACGAACACGGGCCGCAGGCCGTCGTCCCCGGTCCCCCACACATCGAGCCGCTCGCCGCTCGCCTCGTCGTAGACGATCCCTGGATGGCCGGGCAGCCCGTCCACGGCCTGCTCCGAAAGCTCCCGGTACCGCGCCATATGCCGCTCGAAGAGCTCCGGCCCGGCCTTCCGCCGCACGTTGTAGGCGACGTCCAGTTCCTCGTCGCTGAGCCCGCTCCCCGGCCAGTCATCTAGATCGTCCACGCTCCCACCCTCCTCCCACCCCGCACGACCGGGCCAATACCGATTCACCCGGCGGCTATCACCACTCTGCTATCCGCTCGCCACCTCGAACCACACGGATACCCCGTCCTTGCCATCGACGATCCCCCACCGGTCGGCGAGCCCGTCCACGATCATGAGCCCCCGCCCGGACTCGCTCAGCCCGCCCCGCTGAGCCGGCACGATCGGCCGCCCCCGCGCCCCGCCCTCATCCTGAACCTCGACCCGCAGCCGGGTAGCCGAGACGAGCACGGACACCCGCACCCCACCCCCGGGCAACCCACTGTCCGTGTGACGGACGGCGTTAGTGGCGATCTCGCACACCATCAGGTCGACGTCGTCCAGGTCGAACGAATGCTCAACCCCTTCCAGCGCCCGCCTCACGTAAGTACGAATGTCCCGCACGCCCAGCCCCTCGCTGGACGACAGCCGAACGTCCCTCCGCTCCCAGACGATCACGACGACACCCCCGCGATCCGCCGAGCGGCCAGCCGCACCGACTCGGCCGGGACCTTGCAGGCCGCGTCCCACAGGTAGGCCCAGCGCCCGTCCCGCTCCTGGACGCCGAGCACCGCCAGCGACCGCCGCCGCGCGACCAGCGGAACCGAGAGCACGGGCTCCGCCGTGGCGTCGAGGTAAAGCACGGACCCCTGGCCGACCTCCCGCAACGCCCACATGAGCCGAACCAGCACCCGGAACCGCTCCAGCGTCACCCCGTCCCGCCCCAGCCCGCCAGGCACCTCACGCTCCGGGGGCTTCGGTAGATTGCACACAGTCCGACTCCTTTCCAGTCGGGCGAGGCCCTGGGACGCGGTGAGCCACCACCGGCCCAGGGCCGTTCGGGTTTCGGCTGCACACACTCCGCAACCGATGGAACACTGTCCACGCACGAACAGAGCATCCGCAACATACAGATGCAAGATACTAATCACAAGGGGTATCGACTTGACTGCGCGGAGTGCACCCACCGTGAAGCGTCGCCGTCTGGCCGCTGAGCTGCGCCAACAGCGGGAGCGGCTCGGTCTCACCATCGAGGAGGTGGCTGAGAGGCTCGAATGGTCTACCGCCAAGGTCAGTCGGATCGAGAACGCCCGGGTCGGCGTCCTACCGCGCGACGTCAAGTACCTGCTCAACGTCTACGGCGTGGAGGGAGAGGCAAGAGACGTCCTCATGGCCCTGGCGCGCGAGGCACGCCAAAAGGGCTGGTGGCACAGCTACGGCGAAGCCATCCCGACATGGTTCGAGGTCTACGTAGGGCTTGAGTCCGACGCGGTGTCCATGGAGCGGTACGACGCCGAGCACGTCCCCGGCCTACTCCAGACCGCCGAGTACGCACATAGCGTCTTTACAGCGTTCCCAATCGAGGACGAGACCGAGATAGAGAAGCGCGTCGCGCTCCGTATGGCGCGCTCTGAGTACCTCACGGCAGACGGCGGCCCCAAGTTCTGGGCAGTCCTCAACGAGGCGGTCATCCGCCGACAGGTCGGCGGTGCCCAGACCATGCAGGACCAACTTCATCACTTGGGCGAGATGGCGAAGCTCCCCAACGTCACGCTTCAGGTCCTTCCGTTTGATGCTGGCGCACACCCGGCGATGAGCGGTTCGTTCACGCTACTGAGGTTCCCGGAGCCATCCGACCCGAAGGTGGTGTTCATGGAGACTCAAACGGGCAGCCTCTACTTGGAGAAGGCACACGAAATCAACCGATATACGCTGGCATTTGACCATCTGCGCGCGGCGGCCCTGCGTCCAAGCGACTCACTGGCGCTCATCGCTCGCGCGGCCGACACCATGACGTGAGCCCCACAACTACAGAAGCAAGGAGGGCGGAACCATGCAGACCTCCCGCGCCACTTGGCGCAAGAGCACCCGCAGCAACGGCGCCGGCGGCGACTGCGTAGAGGTAGCCGGACTCGCAGCAGAGATCGGAGTGCGGGACAGCAAGGCCCCCGACGCCGGACACCTCTTGTTCAACAAGCAGAACTGGACCGCGTTCGTAACCGATGTCCAAAGCGGCCGGTACGACCTCCCATGAACCCGGCCATCCCAACGCCCTCGAGCCACCAACAGAGACGCGGCAAGGACACCCCGAACTCGCCCCGTGCCGCATGGCGCAAAAGCTCCCGGAGTGGCCAGAACGGCAACTGCGCCGAGGTTGCCGTGCTCGCCGCGAAGGTCAGAGTACGGGACAGCAAGGCCCCGGACGCCGGGCACCTCTCGTTCAACCCGCAGACCTGGACCGTGTTCGTGTCCGACGTACGAAACGGCCGATACGACCTTCCATAAGCCTGGCCGCTTCCAAGCCGACCAGCCCACCCACGTCCGGAGACACGGCATGGACGCCACCGACCCCTCGCAGACGAGATGGCGAAAGAGCACCCGCAGCGGCCAGAACGGCGCCTGCGTCGAGATAACCCACATCGCCGGTGCGGTCGCCGTCCGCGACAGCAAGGCCCCAGACGCCGGACACATCACGCTGAGCCACCGAGCATGGGCCACCTTCATCAAGGGCGCACGAGCCGGACGCTACGACCACTAGGCAACCACCGAAGGCACATCAGGCACGCCAGCGACTTCCCACACACCACCTGGCGGAAGAGCCGACGCAGCAACGGCGCCGGCGGCAACTGCGTAGAGGTAGCCGGACTAGCCGCAGAGATCGGAGTACGAGACAGCAAGGGCCCCCGACGCCGGACACCTCTCCCGCAGCCCCCGGAACTGGACCGCATTCGTCTCCAACGTTCGAGACGGCCGGTACGACCTTCCGTAAACCCGTCCGCCTCCACGCCGACGGCGCCCCGCCCTCCGGAGACTACGTTGAGGTGGCCAACCTGGCAGCGGGGGTAACGGTATGCGACACCCCACCGTAACGCCCCGCTAACTAAGGCCGGACGCTTGCGCTTGGCCCGCTGCGTGGTCGATGACTGCTGGCCGCTGCGGCGGGCCGCCGAACGGTTCCAGCTCGGCCGGTACCGCCCGGCGATGGGCCACGCGGTACCGGGAGCTGGGCGAGGCCGAGATCGCCGACACGATGCCGCGGCTGATGACTTCGTCGGCCAGCTCCGGGCAGCTCCACCGCGACAGCGGCACCCCGGTCTCGGCCGGCAGCTGACAGGCCAGCGCCTTGACCTCGGCGATCTGCAGGGGCTGAGGCAGGGCGGTCGCCCGGACCGGGGCCGGTCGGCCAGTCCCGCCAAACCGTGGTCGCCATAGCGGCCGCGCCAGCACCGGACAGTGTCCACGCTGATGCCCAGGCGGCGGGAGATCGCGTTGTTGGACAGGCCGCATTCGGCTGCCAGCACGATCCGGGCACGGATCACCTGCTGGTGCGGGGCGGTGCGGGAGGACGCCAGCTTGGTGAGTCGACGCCGGTCGCCGGCGGTCACACTGATCTGACGGGCACACAGAACGGGCACGGGGACACTTTCCTGACAGGATCACGGCGAAAGTGTTGATCTTGCCGTGCTCGTCTGCGGCAGGCGCGCCGGACGCGCCGCAAGGGCAAGATGGTCGCCATGCCGCCCGCGATCCCCGCCTCGACCAAGACCTCCCTGACACAACGGCTGCGCCAGCACGCCCGCGAGCACTGGCCCCAGCTCAGCGACCTGCACATCCGCTACCACGGCCAGTTCGCCTATGTCGAAGGCGAACTCGGAGGCGGGGACCGGCTACCGCTCATCCGGCTCCGCTACGGCGGATCGGCCTCAATCTGGGGATTCGGCCTCTACCTGGCCAGCAGCGGCAAGTACGAGAACCAAATCCTGCCCACCGGCATGACCGCCGGCAGCCCTCAAGAAGCCCTCGACTGCGCCTGCGGCCTCTACCTCGGTTGCTGACCACACACCCCCGAGGAACTTACGGCGCAGACCACTTAGCGCCAGCGACATGGCCATCTGAGGCCTGGAACAGTTGCTCGTACCGCCGCAAGTTCCCTATCACCCAGCCACAGCAGCAGCTTTTGCGATCCCTTCACTCAATCGCATCAAGTTGTCCCGAAAGAATCCTACTCGAATATAGAAGTCCTCCTCTCGGCGGAATTGAATAAGCGTGGAAAGTAGCGCAGAATGGATGATGTGCAGCTCTTGAGAAGAAAGAGCCACAGGCGTTTCGGCGTCACCCTTCCCAACTTTTTCTCCAATCTCGCATAGATCCGACTTAGAGGCCCCCACTTGAACCTTTAGCGAGATAGCAGGTTGTACAATACTGGCCATGAGTTCGAGGCTCGACGTTATCGCGTCTCGTTGCTCATCACTTAGCAACAGCCCATAGTTGCCTCCACTTCGAAAGACAACACGAATCGATGACCTCACGACAGGACATACCTCCCGCTCGCCTCGAAGGTGTCTTCGTTGTAAACGTATCCGTGGATACGATACGCAGTTTGGACAATAAGTACCCCACGCTCGGAATCATATGCAACCCGTGCACCGGTCGTCGTATCAACGTGCGTCATATCTCGCGAAAGCCAATCCGCAAAGTATTCACCAAGCGCATCCGGATCGTGCCCAATCCTGGGGATATCGTGATCAACTGCAGTCGCAGAACCATCATGCATCCGCTGAACATTATGATCCACCCCTTCGGCAACTTTAGGGCCGTAGGCATTCTCGATTCGAGAGTACGCTTCATCATTCAGAGCCCCCCTCGCCATCTCTGGGCAGTTGTGCACGAGGACACGGGTGTCGCCAGCTTCCACATAGTACGTGTGGTCGATGGCAACGGTGAGGTTGTGGACGCGCTGGTGCTGGGTCCAGGTCTTGGTTGCGGTGAGTTGGACGTGGGTGCCGGCGCTGGTGCGGAGCCACGTGCCGGGCTTGAGTTTGCCTGCGTCGATCCACTTGCCTGCTGCGGGGACCCAGAAGGGGTGGTTGTCGGTGGCGACCAGTGTGCCGGTCTTGTCGCCGTGGTCACCGTCGGTGTCGACGGTGAGCCGAACAAGGTGCTTAGCTCCGGTGCGGCTGATGGTGGCGAGGACGGGTTGGGGTGCGGTCTTGCCGGTGGTCGGATCGGTGGCCAGGACCTTGTCGCCGACCTTGATCTTGTCGATCGGTTTCGTTGATCCGTCGGCCATCAGGACGGCGGTGCCGGGCATGAAACTGCTTGGTCGGAGGCACCCACCTCCGCTGCCTGAGGCAGGTGCGTCGTCTGCGGCTTTTGCCGGGTTCTTGGCGGCCGCCGGTGCTTTCTTTGCTGCGCTGCCGCCGCGACCTGGTGAGCCGCCCTTGGCTCTACCTGCGAGCTTTTGGATGATCTTGGGAGCTACTCTCTTGAGTAGCGGAGCCGCGACCTTGGCAACTTTCGCACCAGTTACAGTTAGGCCGACCTCTATTACTGCGCCGGTAAGGCTGGCCTTGAAGCCACCCAAAAGAGTTTGTTGGTCAGCGGGTGTGTTCTGGTGGTAGCTGACTGCTCCGTAGACCCATCCGGCGACGGCGGCGCAGCCTACGGTTCCGGTGCCACTGGTTGCAGCTAGGCATATGCCGCCAGCTGCGAGTCCGGCGATGGTGGCCTGGTGTTTCTTCAGGAAGCCGCCGACCTTGCCGACCTTGCAGCTCCAGCCGCAGTGTTTCTTGACCGGTACCGACTTTGCTCCCACGCTGCCGTTGCAGCCGACCCAGCAACCACCGCCCGAGGGGATGGACGGCACGACGTAGATCGTCCCGCCTCCCCCATACCTGAAGTTGTTGCGGTGCTGGTTGTTGATGTCTTCGCGTTCGGTCCTATTGGAGTTGGGCAGGGTGCCGTGTGCCCCGCCGTCGAGGAGCATGCCGGTGGGGTCGGAGTGGTCGATGGGGTTGTTGCCAGCGTAGGAGTAGCCGTTGGCGGTGAGAGGGTCACCGCCGCCGGTGATCGGGTCGGCGCTGAGGAAACGGCCGGTGCCGGGGTCGTATTCTCGGGCGCCGAGGTGGGTCAGGCCGGTGGCGTTGTCTTTGGTGCCGCCGACGTAGCCCTTGTCCATGAGGGCGGGCCAGGTGCCCATGGGACTGCCGCGTTCGGCGCCGAAGGGCGCGAACCGGCGGACGCTCCAGGTGTTCTGGTCGACGGCGTTGACGGTGGTGTCGGCGCTGCCCTGATAGTCGGGGATGAGGAACTGGATGGTGGAGCTGGAGGTGCCGGTGCGGTAGGCGATGGTCTGGCCGGCGTGGCTGTAGTAGCGGGTCGCGGTGACGGTTCCGCTGGTGGAGACCTTTACCTCTTGGCTGGCCAGGTACAGGGTCGAACCGTTGGTGTCTTTGCGGATGAGACGGTTACCAGCGGCGTCATAGATGAAGCTGGCCAGTTCCTTGCCGGAGTCGTCGGTGACCTTGGACAGGTTGCCTTCGGCATCCCAGACGAGTTTCTGGCCGGGGCGGGTGAGGGTGTTGCCGACCTGGTCGTAGGTGTACAGATCGGTGGTGCTGGTGGTGCCGTCGGTTTCGGTGAGCGACTTCAGCGCGTGTGGGCTGGTGAAGCCGCTGTCGCCGAGAGGGGCGGGATAGGTGTATGTGCGGGTCTTGTCGGCGGTGGGGCCGCCGGCGAAGGAGTGCTGGATCTCCTTGGTGCGGTTGCCGACCTTGTCGCCGTGGTTGCCGTTGGGGTCGTACTCGTAGCTGGTCCAGTAGGGAGCGGGGCCGCCGATGGTGGTGGCGGTCGGGACGGCGGTGCAGTCGGTGTTGGTGGTGGACCAGGCTTCGGTCAACCGCTGGGCGTAGTCGTAGGTGAAGCACTGCCGATCAGCGGATTTGCCTGCGGCGTTGGTCAGGATCGACCTGATGGAACCGGCGTCCGTGTAGTCGTACTTCGTTTCCAGATCGAAGGTGGCAGTCGAGGCCTGGCGTTTGACGGTGGAACGGGTCAGGCGGTTGGTGGCCGGGTCCCGATCAAAGGTCTGCCAGAGGAATTTGTCATCTTCCGCCGCCATCGCCAGTTGAGTGATGTCGCCGTGCCCGTTGTAGACGGTGCCGCCGACGTAGGCGGCCAGGCCGTGCGTCCATTCGGGCAGGCCGTCGTCGTTGTATTCGGTGGTGACGTTCTCAGCGGGGAGTCCCGTGCTCCCGCCGACCGCCGGGTAGGAGGTGGTAAGCGGGGAGCCGTTGAAGTTGTAGGACTGTGTGGTGGTGTAGGTCCCGGCCAGCGCTCCCTGGGAGGCGGGGATCGTGACGGTTGTTCCCTTGGCGTTGTAGAGCCCGTCGTAGCCGGTGATGGCGGTGGTGTACTTGTCGGTGCCGATGTGGCGGGTGGAGGTGGCGGGCAGGCCCTTTGCGTACGGGACGGTGTCGTAGGTCATGGAGGTCAGCGGCGTGGTGCCGTTCTTGACCTCCAGGGGGCGGCCGAGCTTGTCGTAGCTGTAGCTCAGGGTGGTGGCGCGGGCGTCGGTACTGGTGGCGACCTGGTCGAAGTGGTCGTAGGTGACGGTCGAGGTGCCCTTGTCGGGGGTGGTGCTGGTGACCGGGCGGCCCTGGACGTCGTAGGTGGTCTTCCAGAGGTTGCCGGCGGCGTCGCGGGCTTCGGCCGGGCGTCCGGCGCCGTCGTAGGCGACGGTGGTTGCCAGATAGGCGCCGGACAGGTTGGTGGTCTTGTACTGGCGGGTTTCGACCGTGCGGCCGAGGGCGTCGGTCACGGTCGCCGAAGGCATCGCTCCCGAGGGGGGGATGACCGTGGTTCGCTCACCGTCGTACTGGTTGGTAGTGGTCCACTTCTGGGTGGAGTAGCTGTAGAGCGTGGTGGTGAGGATCCGCTCGGCGCCGTCGTAGGTGCTGAGGGTCTGGCTGGGGATCTGGTTGTCGTCGGCGGTCGTCAGCACACCGGACGGGTCACCGGTGAGCACGTAGGCGGCGTTGGTCTTGAAGACCAGACCGCGGCTGTCGTACTTGGTGTCCGTGACGATCCGGCCGCCGCCGACCGCCTCGTTCTGTGACTGGCGGGCCCGTAGCAGGCCGTCGAGCAGGTCGACGGAGGTCTCGTAGGTGACCGGGCTGGTGTTGGTGAGGGTCTTGGTGGTGACCGAGACCGGGTTGCCGTCGGTGGGGAAGGTGTAGGTGTAGATGGTGGAGGGCCGGTCAGGGTTCTTCGCGCGGGTGTTGTTGGGCAGCCACGCGCGCACCAGGCGGCCTAGCCCGTCGTACTCACCTTCTCCGGCGCGGCCGTTGGTGTCGGTGACTTTGGTGGGGGTGCCGCGGGCGGGGTTGTACTCGGTGGTGGTGGTGAATCCGGCCGGTGCGGCGCCGCCGACGCTGACCGGCGGGGTGGTGAGGGTGCTGGATTTCAGCCAGCCCTCGGGGGCGTTGGTGTAGGTGGATTTGGTGGTGCGGTCGTCGTCGGGGGTGGCGGGGTCGCCGACGTCGGTGGTCTCCAGGACGCGGCCGTAACCGTCATAGGTGGTGGTGACGGCTGTGGTCATGGTGGAGCGGCCGCCCGAGACGCCGGTGGCCTTCTCGGTGCGGGTGGCATTGCCGACGGTCGGGTAGGCGCCGTATGCCGTGCCGTCATACATGATCTTCGTGTCGGAGATCATGTCGGCGGGGACCAAGTTCGGTTCGTGACTGGCGTCGTTGTCGCAATCGACCGCTACCGAAAGGTTGCGGATCGGCTGGGACCGGATCGCGCCGGCGGGCGCCGTGCCGCTGGGAAAGACGGTACGGGTGCAGGTGTCGTCGGCGGCGGTGGTGACGTCGCCTTCGTTGTCGACGGCGACGGTGCGGCCCAGCGAGTCGTAGTCGAAAGTGGTCTCGGTGTTGAAGTCGGTGCCGTCGGCCTTGCGCGATCGGCCCTTGGTCCACTGCGGTTGGACGCGTCCGCCGTCAACGGTGATGTCGTCGTCGGAGTTGGTGTCGTGGAAGGTACGGCTAATGGTCTTGGTCCACTTGGGCCGCGACACGCTCGCGGAGACTTCGGCGGCGTCGGTGAAAGCGCCGTTGAAGCTACGGGTCTCCAGGACAGCACCAGCGAGCGGATCGAGGTCGCTGATCCCGCCGAGCAGGTTCTTGGAGTCGGTGACGGTCACGCTCTGGCGCGGGTTGCCTTTGCCCTGGTAGTTGCCGTCCATGCCGCGGGCATAGGTGGTCTCGGTGCGCGACTGCTGTTCACCGTTCTGACCGTCGCCGGTAACGGTGCGGACTTTGGCATAGCCGCGCCACTGGGACCAGGTGCGCCATTTGTCCTTGGTCATCCCGTCGTCCTCGGCGTACCGCCATGCGGCGTCGCCGAGGTAGGTGTAGCGCGTGATTTGAGACCTGGACTGGCCGGTGTTGTCGGCCTCGATGATGTAGCTGGCGACGTACTTGTGGTACCAGTCGTTGACCAGCGTGCCGTCGGGCTGTTCCCACTTCACCGGGAAGCAGCGTTTGGTGTTGCTCTTTGGATCGGGCATGCCGCCGGCCGAATAAACGCACTCTCCGACCGGTGTGGGGCTGGCGTAGGGATCGGAGTAGCCGACGCTTGTGGTTCCACCAGTGCCGTTGTCGATCCCGACCAGGCGGGGCCGGTCGTACCCGGGCAGAGCGTCCACTCCGGTGCCGGACCGTCCAGTGATCACCCGGTTGGTCATGAGCTGGCCGAACAGGGTGATGCGCGGAGCCTGGGTGTCGATGCCGTCGTGGCCGGTCTGGTCGATGGTGTGCAGCCAGAGCGCGCCGTTCTGGTAGGTCTGGCCAAGGTCCCAGCTGTCGACGATCTTGTAACCGGGGTCCTCGGTGGCGACCGTCCCGTCTTTGCGAAGCTTGGTGGTGATCTTGGTCAGGCGCTTGCGGTTGAAGAACGTCGGCGAGGTCTTGCCGTAGCCGCAGGTTTCACCGCTGTCGCAGATCCGGTCGTCGGGCAGGTCCGTACGTGACGCAACGGAGAAGCGGACGCGGGCGGTGGCCGGAGTGGCGTAGGTGGAGCCCTTGCGCTGGCCGTAGTCGATGCGGCTCAGGTAGCCGCCGGAGTCGTAACGGGTCCCACCGGTGGTTTGCTGATAGCGGGTGTAGTAATTGGTCTCTTTCTCGTAGAAATAGGTGATGGTGCTGTTGTGCGGATCGACGACGTGGTCGAGATTCCACCGCCACGCCTGCTGGCACCAGGCGTCCTTGAATGTGCTGTCGTAACAGGGTTCACCACTGCTGTCGCCGAAGACCGGGACCGTCCAGGTCGAGTCGGTCTCCTTCTCCCCGCTCTCCCAGTCGTCGGGACGGTTGATGCCGAAGTAGTACTCGACGCCGTCCAGGTCAGTCAGCTTCCAGTACTCACCGTTGTCGTCGCCGTTTGTGGCACCTGTCAGCCGTTCGATGGTGGAGCCGTCGTCGTTGCGTGGACGCCAGGTCTGGGCAGCGCTGTCATACAAAAGCTCGGTGGAGCGTCCGTTCAGTGACAGCACCGCGTTGTGACGGCCCCAGCACAGGTCGCCGGAGGCGTGGCCTGCATCTATGCACGGCTTGTACTTGCGTTCGATGAAGCCAGGCCAGTAGTCGAAGCCATCGCCGATCCAGGAGGCCTGGGAGTTGTCGGCGGCGGTCTTGCCGTCCACCGCCCCGGAGCTGTAGGCGACGGTGACCTCGGGCATCAGCTCGCCGGGAACCGGCGGCAGCCGCATCGGATAGCTCCAGGAGAACTCTCCGGTGTTGCTGCCCGCGTTCCAGTTGGACGCCGGGGACAGACTGGTGGCGCCCCAGTCACCGGTCGGGCCGGACGGGCCCGCCTCGGCGGCCAACACCGTCGCCTGCTCGGCCGCGGCGGTGCCGGTCTGCGCGGAGCCGTCGGTCACGGTGACCTCGGCAGACAGTGTCGCGGTCTTGGTGTCGTTGACCGTGGGCAGGACGGTGCGCTGGCGGCAGTGCGCCTGTTCGGGGGTACTCAACGCGCACGCCGGTAGTTTCACCAGGCGCAGCCGGGACGCCCAGTCACCACCGTGGGCGTTCTTGAACTGCGCGTAGGAGAGCCCGACTCTGACAGTTCCCGCCTGCGGGGCGGATACCGCCATGACTGCCTCAGTACGTGTGGCCTTGGCGGTCTTGCGATCGGCCATCCTCACCTGCACGCGCGGCGGCACCGCCGAGGAGGCCGTTCGCTCGCCCTTGCGAGCGGTGGGTGCGCCCGCCCAGACCGGCAGCTTGCCGGCCCGCGCCCATCCGCCAGATGCCTGACCGTCCTTGCTCTTGCCAGTGCCCAGCGTCGACAGATCCGCAGTCCCCTGTCCCGGCTCAGGCCAGACCGGGGCGGCGGGCTTGGACGTGATCGGCGTGCCAGCCGTGCCAGGAAGCTTGCTCGCCCGGGCTTTGACGGCCTTGCCCTTGATACGAGGAGTCTTCTGGGTGGCCGGACGGCGGGCGGCGCCGTCCTCGGAAAGGCTGGGCCGCACCGCTGCAGCCGCCTCGCCCGCCACTCCGGCCACCAAAGCGAGGGCGAGTACGACCGCCACGGCGGCGATCAGCCCATGCGCCCGGCCCAGCGCACGCAACACACCTTTCACGGACGCCTCATTCCTATCGAAGGCACCTCGGCTGCCACGGCGCTTACCTGCCGGGCGGTTGAACGGTCTCTAGTCGTTCAGCGGACGTCGACGTAGTCGGTGGCCTGTGCGGGGAAGTCGGTCTTGCTCGTGTCGGGCGAGGCGTACGGGCTGAGGTAGTAGGCCATCCAGGTGGCGTCGGCGGGGGTCTTGCACTTCATCCGGAACCAGCCGGCCGAGTCGGTCGCGGCGCCGCCGTTGGTGCAGGACGGCGTCCGCCAGGTCTTCTGCCCCTTGAGCCGGTACTTCGCGCCGACCCATTTGCCCTTGATCGGCTGCCAGCCGCTGGAGGACGACCACCGCATCAACCGGCCCTTGAGCGTCAGATACTGGCCCTTGCGCGCCGGCTCGGGGGAAGCGTTGAAACCGGCGAACCCGGTCTTGTGGTACACCCGGAACGGGTAACCCGAGTCGACCTTGGTGTAGGTGGCGTCCCCGGCGAAACCGGTACGCAGCCACCCGGTCGTCCACGCGGTCGCCGTGATCTTCACCCGCCCCCTGGTATCGGTGACACCCGAACCGACCTGCTTCCATCCCGTCTTCGGATAGCCGGACGTCCCCTTGGGCGCCCACCACAGCGTCACCTTCCGCCCAGGTAGCGCCTCGCCGCGCACCGCCTTCAGCGTCCGGCGGACCTCGAAGGTCTTGCCGCGCAGCGGATAGACCGGGTTGGTCTCCCGGTCGCCCAGCGCGTGGTCGATGTACAGCCGGCTGATCCAGCCGAGGACCCGAGCCGAGGTGTCGGCGACCTGGCCGTAGCCGGCCACCCGGGCGATGATGTTGCCCGGTCCCGGATAGAACGTCGCACGAAACCGGCCCCCGGCCTGCACCGGCGCCGTCGCCTGGAGTTCTCCGTCCGGACTGTCGAAATGCACCACCAGACCGGCTGGCGCCGCGACCCAACCGGCGCCACGGTCTTGCTGCACCTGACCGGTCACTGTGACATCGGCATCCCAGTTCTGCACCGCCACCGGATCGACCACGATCCGCTGCGGAATCGTCGCCTCCGCCGCCTGCACCGGAGAGGCGACCAGTGTCACCGCCAGCATCCCGCCGACAACCGCGGCCGGCACTGAAGTCCTCATCTTCGAACTCAATTCCTTCACTTTCACCGGGCAGTCAGCTTTTCGGCACTTTCTTGGGGCGCACTGACAGCAGGCGATCTCTGACTGCAGGAGCGTGGTCGCTCTGACCTCGTCACGAGAAATCCAACTTCCATATTTGACGCGCGGGAATCGGCTCCACCGGATTGGCCTGTACCACCCGCGCGTCCGCTGCCGCGCCTTCGTCACGAGCCTCGGCGACAAGGCCACTATGCTTAGCGATAAGCCGGTAACCAAGGCTGCCGTCATCTGCGACACCAACGACCTTCCACATTTGATGCTCCGCACCCGGCTGACAGGTGCCCTGCTGGACTGCGGCATCGACCTGGTCTTGCGCGTCGGCCACCTCAAGGCACCGGACCGTCGACGCATCACCGCTCATCGTATTGACGTTGGTCAGCATGTAGTAGCCATCACCATAATCGGAGAAGTGCCATTTCTGCCAAGGCTCATTATTACACTCCCACGGCATCACCGCGGCCCCATCAGCAGTGGAGCCCCCTGCGACCTCCATGCACTTCTGCTGGTTTGTTTGCTCATTCTTGACCAGCAGCGGATAGGTTATTCCGTCGAGCTGATGTCGCTTCAACGCAGTGATGTTCCACAACTGCTCATCGGCTATCGGGTCCGTGCATGACCACTGCGAAACGTTCGCCCCCGGGGCCGGAGAGGCTCCGTCAACGGCCAGGCACTTGTCGCTTCGCCGAGACTTCAACCAGTACCCGCCAGCTTTCTTCTCCGGTTTCCACTGCTGGCCCGTGCTGCCGTTGCACTCGTACTGCCAGACGTTGCGCCCGTCGGCGGTGCCGGAACCGTCCGTGCCGTCCGCATCCAGGCACTGGCCGCTACGGGGCCTGGTCAGCGTGTAGTAGCCGTCCCCGACATCGGTGAACTGCCAGTCCTGCGCGGGCTGCGCATTGCAGTTCCACTGCTGCACATTCGTGCCGTTCTCCATTCCGGCGCCCGCGACGTCCAAGCAGTGGCCGGAGTTGACGTTCACGAGGCGCAGCGTCTTCCCAGCGAACTCGTGGTTCTGGACCGACTCTGCGTAGATCACATTCAAGACCGTCTCATCTGGATGCGCCAGCGGCCACAGTTGGGAGTCGTCGACCCAGCCGTTCCAGAATGCGCTCTTGCCGGCTGCGTTCGGCGTCGCACCGACCAGCAGGGCGCCTGAGCCGGGCACCGGCGTCCAGGTAGTGGAGGTGGTCTTCACCTCCGGGGCCATCACCCGTGCGGTCGAGCAGTTCCACGGTTCATCGGGGTCGCACACCTCCTTCTCTCCCTCCGCCTGAGTACGCATCCACAGTTCTTGCTTGACCGGGTCATAGCCGCCCATCAGCGAAACCCAGTGAGCGCTCCACGGCTGCCCGTCCCCCGCCTGGGTCATGTCTCGCGTGACAGCCGTCAGGACGGTGCCGTCGGCCGCACGATGCCGGAACGTCCATTTGCCGCCAAGCCATCCGAGTTCGAAGACCGTCCCGTCAGCAGCGGCCTGGCTGACAGCGACCTGGTCGCCCTGGACAGACGCGAGTTTCAGCCATGTCGAGAACATGAACCGCTGGCTGGTATCCACCAGCGTGACCGGGTTGCCTTCCAGATCGGTCCATGGCTTCACTTCACCGAACTGCGTCGTGCCGTTAAGGCGCACAGCACGGTCAGTGGGCGAACCGGCACCGAGGTTCCCCGCCTCCCCGAAGACCGGGCTGCCGCTGAAGACCAGATCGGCGTTCGGGTTGACCGCTCCGCTCGGCCCGACGGCATGGGCAGTGTCACCGCTGGGCTCATCCATCGACCAGGCCGCGTCCCGCGGCGGCTGCGTTACGCCGAACTCGTACTTCTTCGTCGGGCTGTAGTTTCCGGCCCGGTCGTAGGCCGTCACTTCAACCCATTGCGGCCCGAACCGCTTCGGTATCCACGAAATGTTCGCCGATTCGCCCGCAGCAACCGTTTTCGTCCCCGCGGTCCCGTCGGTGAATTTGTAGTCGAACTTCACTACATCGCCGGAACCGCCGGGCGCGAAGGTGAAGTTGCCGGGGACATACTTGCGTGCGGCCGCGTCATAGCCCGATGTCGCACCGGCCGGGTATTCGGGTGATGACACTTCGGGTGCATTTGGTCTGCGAGCGTCCACCGTGTACTCACACCATGCCGACCAAGGCCCGTACAAGTTCGTGTCATCCATCCCGCGCACGCGCCACATCCAGCTCGTGCCGCCGTCAGCGGTCGCCGGGAAGTCATCACCCTTGACGGTGGTCAGCGACGTGTGCAGGTAGCCGTCGGCGCCCGCGTGCTGGAACGCACCGCCCGAAGGCACGTACCGCTTCCAACTCTCTGCGGGCTTCCCTAGGGGCGCCAACTCGTACTCGGCCGCCAGCAGTTGTCCCTGGGCGCCACCCTCGTTGTCACCGTCATAGTCAGTGATCATCGCGTTGGCGGTCCGGTCTCTGGAGACGCCCATCCACGGGCGGCCGCTACCGCGCACGCACGCATACTTGGCCGTCCCACCATTCCTCATGTGGACGTCCTTGGCCGGCATCGGGTACCGGGAAAACTTCACAACCATCCTGGGATCGACATCCATCACCTTCCAGGTATGGGTGTCGTTGTAATCCGCGTCCGGAAACAGCCCGAGCGTGAAAATATCCCACTTGTGGTCAGTCGCCCACTGGAGAAGACGAGGCAGGTTACCCCCGCTGAACTTTACGTCGTTGGACGTTCCTGCGTCACCGCAGTCCGGGCGTCCCACCTTTACTGCTGCGGCTTGAAGGAAGCTGCTACTCCAGCCCGATCCCTCAGGGATGAAGGCCCCCGGACGCTCGTCCCACGTCATACCTGAACTGATGTGCGTGGTGTTGTACAGCCGCACATCGCGAGAGACACAGGACCATGCATGGAGGGTGTCAAAGGTGATGTCAACCGAGTTAACCTTCACCTGGACGTTTCCAGACCACTGGTGCAGCGCCGATGCGTCCATCCGGATGTAGGACCGCTTGTCGGTGCCGTCCTCGATCTCGCGGCCAGTCGGCAAGCGGTCCGGCTTCCAGTAGGCCGAGTTCGGCCACGTGCGATCGACATACGCCCAGCCCGCCTCCTGACTGCCGTATCCATCACCGTTGTCTTCACGGCCCGCGTTCCACGTCTGCCAAGACGGGTCGAGAACGATGGGGAACTTGGTCTCTGGGCCGGTCAGCAGTCCGGGATCAGGGGTCAAGGTGAGAACACCACCCCCCACCTCAACCGACATCGGAGCCGTACTGGCCTTAGGGGCCGGCCCGGCCGCAATCTCCTCCGTGCTCGTGGGCGCCGCGGGGGCCTCGGCCGGAGCTGTCTGCCCCTCCCACATCAGCGGTTCCGGCGCACTGAAGAGCTCGTTGCCGGCTTCGTCCACAGCCGCCAGGCGACTACCGGAAAGCTCCTTCAGTTGCAGCCCAGAAGTACGCACTCCGAACTCGATCTTCGCCAATGCGGGATCAGCCGCCGCCTCCGGCGTCTTCACCACCACGTAGTGGGACCACCCGGTCGGTGTCGACCGCACCACCAGGTCCACGCCAACACCGCCACCGTCAACGAAAGTGGCGCTCGGGCCATCCAACTGAGGAACTGGCAGCACAGCCCCTGGCCAAGTCAGTGTCAGGCTCTTGCCGTCCTTGGTCATCGTGGCCAGCACATCATCGCCGCCGGCGCCGAAGGTCACACCGTTGACCGACATCCGTGACGCGTACTTGCCATCAGCCGTCCGCTCCAGCGTCAGGTCAGCCTCATGGAACACACCATCCCGCTCCACCCGGACTGGGACCGGCGCCGTCTCCAGCGAGAACTGACCGTCGGGCAACGCGGTCAACTTCTTGGTTTCCGACGTCCGGCCCGCGACTTCGACCGGACTTCCCGTCTCCTTGGCCTTCGCCACCGCAGCGTCCAGGGTCGTCGACTCGGACGGACTCGTCTCAGCCGCATTCACCGAGGTCACGGGCGTTGACAGCAATGATGCGACCAGCACCAATGGCATCAATCCGGCAAGCCATCGGGTGCGTCGACACATTCTGTCAACAACTGATGACCGGAAGAACGAACCCCGAGCAGCACGGACATGCACGATGACCTCGCAGGATAAAGCCCGAGTAAAGCCCGCTAAACATAAGCTGAAGATCAGCAGACTTGGAAGAAGATCGACTGAGGCAAGTTTGTGACCTATGTCACACTCGCGCTTGTCAACCAATTCTCTACTTCAAGCGTCAAGCGGCCGATGTCATCAGCCTTTGACATTCGGAAGGGCTACCGCCGGTAAGACGACTGCATCAGCGCATTGCCAGGCACAGTTCACTGCTAACCTGACGACCCGTTCTTCCATGACCTCACAAGGTGACAACATGACCAATCGGACCGATCGCCGAACTGCCGGCTACCGAATGCTCCGCGACTGGATCGCAGCCTTCGCAGCTGCCTTCCTAGCCGCGTTGGCGGCTCGTATCGTGTTGGGCGGAGAGACAGGCTCGATCGGTAACGTAATGGTTTTCTCAGCGCTGCTCGCTACTGTCCTGGTCGGCGTCCGTATCTTCCAGCACCGATATAGGCACTGAGGACTGACCGTACGCCGAACTTGCGAGAATTTTGTCCGCACAGGTCAACGACGGATCGTCAGAGGCAGCAGTTGGGGCGGCGAGAATGAGACGCTTCGATAGGTCCTCTGCCAGGAGCACGCACAAGGCGTCATCGCAAACGACTTGTCCTCTGATACCAGTACGCGATGAGGTTTCCGAGCAATCGTACGGTCCAGCAGGTCAACCATGATCCGGGCCTTGTTGCGACATTGGCCAGGGAAGTCTTCCGACTGCGACTCCGACTTGTTCTTGCCCTCGTAAGGGGTGATGACGGCCGAAGCCGCGGCTCCTAACTTAGCAACGATGGCCTACAGAGCCCACGAGGTGATGTTGTGGTGGCCGGGTCTGCGCCAGAGCCTTATCGCCGACCCGATCTTCGACGGTTTGATCACGAAGGACTGATGGCCTCCTTCGGTTTTGCGTGTGGCGATCATGCTGGTCGTGGGTGGCGTCGCTTTTGCCGGGGGCCGCTTATGCAGGCGGGGAGTATGGAGGGCCGGTGTGGACCAGGGCGAGGAGGCGGTCGAGAAGGCAAGGGTCTGCGGAGCTTTGCTCGCTGGCCCAGGCGATGGCGTTGGCGAGCTTGAGCAGATCGGCGATGTCGAGTTCCGCGGGTGCGTTGCCCTCGTGCTGGGCGCGGGTGAGGAGCATGCCCCCGGTGGTCAGGATCGCTTCGCGTGTCCGGCAGGTGGGGAGTGCTGCCGAGCACGGGTTGACCGGTGTGTGGGCGGCGCAGGCCTTCGGCTGGGACGCCCTGACCGCCCTGACCCTGGCCGGCACCGCAGCGCCCGGGATCGAGTTGGGGACGGCGGTGGTGCCCGCCGCGCAACGCCACCCCCTTGTCCTTGCCGGTCAAGCCCTGAGCGTCCAGGCGGCGACCGGCAACCGGCTCACCCTGGGCCTCGGGGCGGGCATCTCGATGATGGTCACTGGCATGTACGGTCTTCCGGCCGATCGTCCTGCCGCGAGGATGCGTGAGTACCTGTCGGTCCTGCGCCCCCTCCTGCGCGGGGAGGCGGTCTCTCATCAGAGTGAGACGCTCACGTCCGTGGGTCAGGTGAGCGTTCCGGGGACGACGCCGCCGCCGATATTGCTGGCCGCCCTGGCCCCGCGATGCTGCGCTTGGCCGGCGAACTCGCCGACGGCACCGTGACCTGGATGACCGGCCCTCGAACCCTGGCCGACCACATCGTTCCCTCGATAACCAGGGCCGCCCAGGCCGCGGGGGCCCCGCTCCGCGGGTGGTCGCCGGGCTGCTGGTCAGCGTGACCTCCGACGCAGCCGGCGTCCGTGACCGGGTCGCCGAACAGTTCGGCCTGGCCGGGCACGTCCCCGAATATCGGGCAGTGCTGGACCGCGAGCAGGGCGCGTCCAGGTCCGCCCACAACATCTGATCGATCACCGGCTTGAACGGAAGCACCGTCCAACGATGCACCCCGTACTTGCGCCGCACCTCACGGGTCGGTGGGGCCACGGCTCGTTCTTGGAATCAGGCTGTTCCAGGTGCGGGTGGAGTGTTAGTGGGCGAGGTTGACCTGTGTTCTGTGGTGGTCGCCTTTGTCGATCAGGTCGACGAAACCTAGGGCGTAGTCGGCGGCGGAGATCGCGCCGCCGTCATCGGGCTGGACCGCGACGTCGTCGCCGAGGCGGTAGCGGCCGAGTGGTTCGGCGGGCATGTGCGCGCCGAACCTGAGCGCCGGGCTCACGAAGACCCAGTCGAGCGTCGCGGGCGTGGCCGGGAGGTCCTCGATGACGAGCGCCGCACCCGCGCGGATCTCGTCGTGGAGCTCTTCGGGAACGCGGCTGAGGTCGGTGACGAATCGATCCGCCCCAGGCGCGGGACGCAGTGACGAGTAGCCCCCGACGACGAACAGGCGCGCGCCTGCGGCCTCGGCCAGGCGCGCGACGGCGCGGTAGACGTCACGGAAGGTGTCGGTCAGCGGGCCGCGTGGGGCGAGTGCGGCCACTACGACATCCGAGCCCTCGATGGCTGCGGCGAGCGTTGCTTCGTCGGAGGCGTCGCCTTGGACATAGGTCACGTCAGGGATCGGCGCGGCGGGGCCTGAGCGGCTCAGTGCGGTGACCTGGTGGCCGCGAGCGGCGGCCTCCGCGGCGATGGCCGAGCCGGCATAGCCGGTGCCTCCGATGACGGTAATGCGAGACATGAGGTGCCTTTCTCCAGGAGGACGGGTGGCGCCGAACGGGCGCAGTGGTTACCGTACGAGCCCAACTCTCCATCGGGAAGAAGGCACTTTGTGGTAACCACCCCGGACGAGCCGGTGCTCCGCGGCAGCCCCTACCGCGCGGACTGCCCGACCCGCCGCATCCTGGATCGCATCGGCGACCGCTGGACCGTGCTCATCGTGGGCGCCCTCTGGGACGGCACCGCCCGCTTCTCGGAGCTGCGCCGACGCATCGAGGGCATCTCCCAGAAGATGCTCACCCAGACCCTCCGCGGGCTCGAACGGGACGGGCTCGTGCACCGCACCGTCCACCCCGAAGTACCGGTCCGCGTTGAGTACTCCCTCACCGAGGCGGGCCGCACCCTGCGCGAGCCGCTGCGCGCGCTGGAGGAATGGGCGATCGCTTACCTTGACGACTGGTCGGCGGCGCAGGAAGCGTACGACCGCGCGAATCGGCCTTCTTCCGACTCCGGGGATCGCGACAAGTAACGCCCCGATATCGGAGCTGCTTACCGCTGACGGGCGTAACTCAGTCGTGTCGTCGCGGCGAGACGGTGGCTACTTCATGTGGTTGGGCGCCATCGGAACCAGTAGTTCACGGACTCGGCCTCGTCAGGGTCTCTGGCGACGAAACGCATTTCGCGCTTCATCCGGCGCGCATTGTCAGGTGCTTGCCGGTGTGGTGCGAGTAGGGCGTCCAGCTCGTCGTAGCGGGCGTTGCCTCCATGGCCGGGGTGGGTCTCGGGCCCTACCTCCCCTGCCCGGTAGCGCTCGCTCCACTTGACGAAAATCTCGGACTGCTCGCGCTCCCACTCCAGCGCTTCAGTGCTCGCAGGCCAGACCTCGTACTCGTCGTCTTCGTGGTAACGCTCGTAGTGGTGGCCCTTGAAGTAGTGGGGCCGGCCGTCGATATCGGCGACGCCGACGCGCGGGCCGTCGTACCAGTCCAGCTCGACGTGCGCGCGCTCGAATCCGTCCGCGATCAGCTGCGCTTCGTCCCAGATCTCAGCCACACTCGTACGCTATCGACAAGTTGGCCCCATTCGTGATCACATTTTCGGCTGGAGCAGCCTATGCGGCGTGATGACGTCTTTCGCCGTT
>NZ_JBFARO010000059.1:0-47226 GCF_040677125.1 Actinomadura sp. NPDC049382 | reverse complement strand
GGGGTGGCCTCGCTCCCGTGGGGGGGCCCCCGCCCCCCATCTGCCTCATTTCCCCGGGGGGGCCCCCCCCCGCCCCCCCGGGGGGGGGGCCCCCCCCCCCCACGCCCCCCTCCCGGCTCAGGTCTTTCTTTCTGTACCGGTTGGTGCGGGGTCTGTTTTTTTGGGGCTCCGCCCCTTGCCCCCTTCTGGTTCAGGTTCTTGGGATGGTGGCGACTTGCGCGGGGTTTGGGGCTTCGCCCCTTGGCCCCTCGTGGCTCAGGTGTTCAGCTCGTGCCGCTTGCGCGGTCTGTTCTTGGGGCTTCGCCCCTTGCCCCCTCGTGGCTCAGATCTTCGGTCTCTGACGCTTGGTGCGGGGTTCTGCTTATGGGGGGTTCGCCCCTTGGCCCTTGTGGTTCGGGTGTTCGACGGTGTTGCTGGTTCAGGGGTGGTGGGGGGCTAGTTTGCTGGCGGCCTTGTGGATTGCTTCTAGGTAGGGCTTGTCCTGGGCTTGTGTTTCCTGGGGCAGGGCGTTGAACGGGAGTAGGGCCGGGTGGGTCGGGTCTACCGTGAGCATCCAGGCTGACCAGGCGTCGTGGACGTCTTCGGCTGTTGTGGCTTTGCCCTTGGCTCGGGTCAGGAGCGCGTAGATGCGGAAGAGTGCTGCCGCGTCCTCGGGGGGACGGGCCTCTGGGGGGAGGCAGTCGCGTACTAGTGCGGCTACCTCGTCGATGTAGGTCACGGCAGCACTGTTCCACTTGTTACGGGCGGACCAGGAGTGCGTTGCCCAGGGAGCGTTGGCCCGTTGCGTCGGACGGGCGGTTCACTATGCCGTCGCGGGTCACCATGACGCTGGAGCCGCCGCCGTCCAGGTTGAGGGCCTCGCGTGCGCCCAGGAGCTTCATGAGCTCGGCTGTCTGGGCGATGCCCAGTCCTTCGCTGTAGCCGTCCTGGCGGCCGTCCACGACCACCAGCATGAGGCGGCCCTGGCGGTCCATGCCGATCATTGAGCGGGGGTTGCTCCGGACGGTCCAGTTGTAGGTGAAGGTCTGGTCGGTGCCCTCGCGGATCAGGCCGTCGGCGGCGGCGTTCACCGAGATCCTGCCGTCCCGGACGAGGGTTGGGCCGACCTGGAGGATCGTCGTGTCCGGAGTCAGCGGCACGCGGCGGCCCTTGCTGTCCTCGACGCGTTCGCTCAGGTGCAGGCGGTCGCCGGGCTTCACGTGGGTGCGCAGCCAGGCTGCGCTCTCGCCGGTGGCCTGGATGGTGGAGCCCCCGGTGGGGACGTGGGCGCCACGGGAAGTGTTCACTGCCGTCACCTTGTTGCGGGCGTCCAGGACTGCTTCTGCGCCTGTGCCGGTTGGCGGGGTGCCCCATTCGGGGGTGAACAGCACCAGTTCGCTGTCGTCGGTGCACTTCAGGTCGTGCTGCGGCTTCTCGGTCGGCTGGTCGCCGCCCACGCCGCCGCAGTTCCAGATCTCGCCCGGCAGGCGGTTCACGCCGTCGATCTCGGCGGTGGCCCGGCCGGTCCGGAGGGTCACGCGGGCCGTGTAGGCGTCCACGTCGACGCGGCGGCCGTCCTGGGTGATCTTGACGCCGCCCCTGCCCTGGGTTGCCGAGCCCAGGAGTTTTCCGTGCTTGACGTACATGCCGCCAGGGGCGCTGTTGTAGAACCACTGCCCGTTGATGCCGGCGATCGCGCCCGTGGCCAGGTCGGTCAGCTTCTCCGTGCCGTTCAGGGCCGGGCCGTGGTCGGGGCCGACCGTGCCTTTGAAGCTGCGGAAGTCGACGCGGAGTATGTGGACTTTCTGTGGGGCGCCTGGGTCGGTGCCGTCTTGGGCTGTGTAGCGGGTGCCGCCGGCGAAGCCGGTCTTCTTGATCGTGGAAAGCGCGCTGGACGCTTCGGCGGCGGTCTCGTAGCGGCCGACCCGGACGGTCCAGCCGAGGGGGCCTGCGGGGCGGTCCGCGTACGCGGGCGTGGAGATCTGCTCCAGGCGTGGCTCGAAGTTCTTTTCGCGGAGCGCGGCGGCGACTCGGTCGGCGATCGGTTTGGGGCCCAGGGCGGTGTTCGCCTTGTCGAGGGGCCCGTCGGTCGTGGGCGGTAGGTATACGTGGACCGTCCAGTAGTCGTCGGCGTCCTTGGCACCGAGGGAGAGGGAGGTCAGCGTCACTCCCGGCGCGATGGTGGTGTTCACCGGTGCCGCGGTGAGCGGCAGGCGTTCGCCGAAGAAGGAGTGGTGTGGGGGCGCTGTCGTTGTTGTTGTCGCTGCGGCGGGGGTGCTCAGGGTCAGGAGCGCGGCGGCGGTCGCTGTTAGGGCCGAGGGGGTCTTCACTGTTGTTCCTTCAATGATCGGTTTGGGTGCAAGATCATTGAAGGATGCGCAGGTTGCCGCCAGGTGTCCCCTGCGCGGCTACTGGGGCGCCAGCAGGCGGTCCATCAGGACGTGGAGGTGCTGGCGGAACGAGGCCACGGTCTCTGGGTCGTCGGATCGGCGCATGCCCACGGAGGGGCCCAGGACGCCCGAGCCCAGGAAGCCGTGGACGCACCAGATCATCGTGCCGAGCAGGTAGTAGGGGTTGACGTCCGGCGGTACCGCGTCGCGGATCTTACGGGCGGCCAGGTGCAGCAGCGGCCGGGCGTAGCGGTCCTCCAGTTCGGTGATGTCGGCGGCGTCGTCGACCCAGCGGTGCGCCCACAGGGACCGGTTCGGGTGCGCCACATGGAAGTCGAGGTAGGCGTCCACGATCTGGTGGACAGCGGCGCGGCCGGGTTCGGCCTGCGACACGACGGCTTCGAGCATGGCCCGTTCGGACTCGAACGCCTGGTCCATCACCTCCAGGTAGAGCGCGCGCTTGTCGCCGACGGCCTCGACGATCGCCCCGGGGTCGGTCCCCATGGCGTCCGCGATGAGCCGGACGGACGTGCCGTCGTAGCCGAGTTCGCTGAACAGGCGGGTCGCCACGTCGACGATCCGCTGCCGCTGGATGGCGTTCGCCATCCCGTCACCGTATGCAAGTTTAAGGGCACGTTCTGCAAAGGGCGCGACAAGTCCCGATAAAGCGCCCGCCTTTGGAGGAAGCACACCGATGATTACTGTTAGTTGTCGATTGATTGCTCAGTGTTGTAAGTTGCTACCCGGCGCGAGGAGGGCGGTGCCTCGATGGGAGATGTCAGGTGGCGCCGATTCGTCCTGATGCTGGTCCCCTCGCTGGGCGCGTTGGGCGTGCTCGGCGTGGGGATGGCGCAGGGGGCGGTGCCGGTGTCGTTCGCACTGTCGGGGCGGCGGATGCAGGTCTCCGCGGACCGGCTGTCCGGGCAGGGGTTCGGGCTGTATCCGGTCGTGGTGCGCTCGGCGGACGGCGAACGGCACCAGGTGCTGTCGCTGACGATGCGCTCGGCCGCCGTCTACGGGCTGTGCCAGTCCTCGGTCGTGGACACCCCGCTCGGGCGCTACGTCGTGCGGCTGAGCACGCGGGATCCCGCGCGGCCGTCGCAGGTGCGGGGGCTGACCATCTCGGCCCGGAGCATCGAGGCCGATGTCGACTTCGGCTCCCTGGTGCTCAACAAGGACGCGCGGACGCTGGGAGCCGACGGCCGTGCCGGTGACTACGGCGTCGGGGCCCTGGGGTTCACGGTGGAGCATGTGAAGGTCGACTCCTGGATGGTGGCCGGCGGGACGTTCCAGGTGACGGGGCTGAAGGTCGCCATCGGACGGGACGTGCCGACATGCTTCTGACACGGTGGCGGTGTCTGACACGGTGGCGGTGTCTGACACGGTGGCGGTGTCTGACACGGTGGCGGTGTCTGACGCGGTGGGGGCTTCTGACACGGTGGCGGCGGGCGCGGCCGTTCGGGGCGAGCTGCCTGGTGGCGGCGGCCGGTGTGGAGATCCTGCTGGTGCCGGTCGCGGGCGTGGGGCTGGTGGTGAACAGCGGTGTGGGCGGGTACGCGGGCTTCCTCGTGGGGGTGTTCCTGATCGCGATGGGCGCGGGGCTGTGCTGGGGCGGTCCGCGCGACGTCATCGCGGTGCTGGTGGTGATGGCCGCGCTGGTCGCGTTCGTGCTGTCGAACCTGGGCGGTCTGCTGCTCGGGTCGCTGATGGCGATCGTCGGCGCGGCCTGGGGCTTCGCCTGGACGCCGCCGGTCATTCGAGCATGAACCGGCGCAGCGCGATGAGCAGGTCGTCGCCGGCGTCCTCCACGACGAGATGGCCGGCGTGCGGGTAGAGGCGGACGCGGGCGCCGGGCAGGCGGACCCGCCATTCGCGCAGGAACGTCGGGTCGAAGACGGGGTCGTGGCGCCCCCAGGCGATCAGCGCGGGGAGGTCGGCGAACCGGCCCAGGGAGTCGCCGATCCCGCACAGCAGTGGCCAGGACGGGTCGCGGGGCCCCAGCGGGATGTCCTGGACGAAGCGCTGGATCGCCAGGCGTCCGCCCGGCTGGTCGGAGGGCGCCAGGTAGGCGGCCCGGACGGCGCGCGGGAGCGGCCTGCGCACGCCGCAGGGCGGGAGGGTCGCCAGCCGGACGAACGCGTTGTGCCGCTGGAAGATGCGCGTGCCGAGGCGGTCACCGCGCAGCATCCGGAAGGGGACCCGGAGTGAGGGGCGCACCCGGGCGCCGTGCGGGTTGGGGAAGGCGGCCGTGTTGAGGACGACCAGCCGGGACACGCGTCCGGGGTGCCGTCCGGCCCAGCCCATGCCGATCGGGCCGCCCCAGTCGTGCATCACCAGCGTCCAGCCGGTGGTGGGGGCGCCGCGGGCGGTGATGAGGTGGGTGGTGAGGGCGTCGAGGTCGTCGATACGGGCCGCGAGAGTGTGTGCGTAGCGGTCGCCGGCGGGCTTGTCGGACAGGCCCATGCCGATGTGGTCGGGCGCGATGCACCGGAACCGGTCGCGCAGCGCCAGCACGGGGCGGCGCCACATGTAGCTCCAGGTGGGGTTCCCGTGGACGAACAGCACCGGCGGGCCGTCGCCCTCGTCCACGTAGTGCTGGTCGAGGCCGTTCGCGCCGGGATGGGTGAACCAGTGCGAGTCGAACCGGTAGCCGGGGAAGAAGCTCACCTGACTGCTCCCAGGGGATGCTCGGCCAGGTGATCGGCGAGGCGGGCCAATCCCTGCGCGGTGCTGACGGAAGGGGTGTAGCCGAGGTCGCGGCGGGCCGCGGAGATGTCGAACCAGTGCGCCGTGGACGCCTGGTCGACCAGGAACCGGGTCAGCGGCGGTGCGGCGCGCACTCCGGGCAGGGCGAAGAGCAGTTCCAGCGCGGCGGCCGCCAGCATCGCCGGTGCGACCGGCACGCGGCGGGTGACCGGCGGGAGCCCTGCGGCCGCCAGGAGCCCGTTGATCCATTGCCCGAAGGGTGCGGGTTCGTCCTGGGTGATGAAGTAGGCGCGGCCGTTGACCGGCGACTCGGGGGCGAGCGTGTCCAGGGCGAGGAGGTGGGCGTCGGCGGCGTTGTCGATGTAGACGGTGTCGACGGTCTTGTCTCCCGCTCCGATCAGGCGCAAGCGGGAGCCCGCCGCGGCCAGGCCCGGGAGGAAGTGCGGGTCGCCCGGCCCCCAGATGAGGTGCGGGCGCAGCGCGGCGGCGGGGATCCCCCGGCCGGCGGCGCCCAGGACGAGCCCCTCGGCGGCGGCCTTGGTGCGCGGGTAGTGCGCCAGGAAGTGGCGGGCGTAGGGCAGCGACTCGTCCGCGCCCTCCAGGTCGTGTCCGTCGTGCACCACGCTGGGCGAGGACGTGTAGACGAGGCGGGCGCCCACGCGCGCGCACGCGGCCAGGACGTGCCGGGTCCCGTCCACGTTGATCTGCTCGTACTCGCGGCGGCGCCCGCCCACCCCGGCCTTGGCGGCGCAGTGCACGACCGCGTCGCACCAGTCGGCGGCGGCCAGGACCGCGTCCCGGTCGCGGATGTCGGCCAGGTGCTGGACGACGCCGAGGTCGTCCAGCTCGCGCGAACGGCGGCGCTGCAGGGCGTGGACGGTGTCGCCGCGCACCGCGAGCCGCCGGCAGACCGCCGCGCCCAGGAACCCGCCGCCCCCGGTGACCAGGACCTTCATCGGCCGCGCCCGTCCAGCTTGCGGGCGGCCCAGCGGGCCAGCTCATGGCGGCGGATCTTGCTCTGGTGGCGGGCGTCCACGGGCAGGTCGCGGCGCACCAGGACGTCGTGGATCCCGGCGGCCGGTGCCCGCTCCTCCGCAGCGTCCAGCACCGCGGCGATGAGGCCGGGGCGCTCCCGGCGGCCGAGTTCGGGCACCGGTTCGACGACCAGCACCGGCCGCTGCGCCCCCTCGGGGCCGACGCCGACCAGCGCGGCCCGCCGCAGGCCGGGGACGTCGGCGAAGAGCGGTTCGACCTGCTCGGTGCACAGGTCCCCGCGGCCGGTCCGGACCCGTTCGGACTTGCGGCCCGCGAACCACAGCCGGCCCTCGGCGTCGATCCGGCCGAGGTCGCCCGTGCGGTGCCAGTCGCCGCCGCCGTCGGGGATGCGGGCCAGGGCGGTCGCGGCCGGGTCGTCCAGGTAGGGGTCGGCGACCATGGGGGCCGACACGGCGATCTCTCCGAGGGCGCCGGCCGGCACGGGCAGGTTCTCGCTCCAGCGGCGGATCGGGCCGTCGGTGACGGGGATGACGCGGACCCGGACGCCGGGCAGCGGCTCGCCGAGGCAGGTCCCCTTCCCGGCGGCGGTGGCCGCGTCGGTGCCGGCGTGCTCGCGGCTCTCGATCGCCGCGACCGGCAGGCACTCGGTGGCCCCGTACACCGACAGCAGCCGCGCCCGGTCGCGGATCACCGCGCGCATCCGCTCGCGGGTTCCGGCGGGCAGCGGCGCGCCGGCGGCCAGCACGTGCCGCAGCGGCTCCAAGATGATGCCGCGGTCGAGGCAGTGGCGGGCCAGCCGGTCCAGCAGCGCGGGCGGCGCGAACATCGCGGTCACCCCGTGGCGCAGGACGGCGGTGCTCAGGGCGGCCGGGTCGGCCCGGCCCGGATGCCGCGGGTCGGTGTCCGGGACGAGCGCGGCGGCGCCGAACGCCGTCGCGGCCAGGGCGAACGGCGCGAACGCCGACAGCATCACCGAGCCGGGCGACACGACGTCCAGCGCCGCGAGCGCGTCCAGCTGCGCGGCCAGCTGCCGGTGCCGCAGCGGCACCCCCTTGGGCGGCCCGGTCGAGCCGGAGGTGTAGCCGATCAGCGCGACGTCGTCCACCCTCGGCTCCGGCCACTGCCGCGGGTCGCCGGACGCGGCGTCGCGCAGGGCGTCCATGCGGGCTCCCCAGGAAAGCCACCTGGGGCCGACGGTCACCACGACGCGCGCGCTTCTGGCCCAGCCCAGCAGCAGGCGGGCGGCCTGCGCGCGCGGTATCGCGATGTACGCCTCCGGCCGGGCCCGCCGAAGGCACCGGCGGATCTCACCGAACGGCAGGCCCGGGTCCACCAGGACCGGGACGGCTCGCAGGCGGGCCAGCGCCAGGACGGCCGCCCACAACTGCGGCCCCGGCGGCACCATCACGGCCGTGCGCGTGCCCTCGCGCACCCCGGCGCGGGCCAGCGCCGCCGCGGTCTCGGCGACCAGTTCCGACAGCTGCGCGAACGTCGTCGCCTCGCCGTCGGGGCAGCGGCAGGCGACCGCGTCCGGCCGCCGGTGGCGCCACCATCCGGCGCGCAGGTACAGGGGGCTGACGGCCGGGGACCGCTCCTGGATCATGATCACCACCGGGCCAGGACGATTCCGGCGCTGACCCCGCTGGCCAGGCCGACGAGGGCGACGAGGTCACCGCGCCGCACGCGGCCGGTCTCCACCGCGATGGCCAGCTGCACGGGCAGGGTGGCGGCGACCATGTTGCCGTGCTGGACGATCGTGACGACGACCTTGCCCGGCGGGATCCCGGCGTGGTCGCAGAACTTCCACAGCATGGGCAGCGACGCCTGGTGGACGCAGACGGCCGCGCAGTCGTCCCAGGTCAGGCCGAGGTCGGTGAGCGGCTTGCGGAAGAGGGCGGGGTCGATGCTCTCGAAGCCCCGCAGCAGGGCGCGGGCGTCGACCAGGAGCGGGCCGTAGTGCGGCGCCGGGGTCGCCGGATCGCTGGAGGCGTCCAGCACGCGGACGACCGCGCCCTCCCACGCGGCGGAGTGGGCGGCGGAGCGGTGCGCCAGCACGCCGGGGGCGGACCCCGCCTCCAGCAGCAGGGCGGCGCCGACGTCGCTGACGGTGTAGCCGGCCGCGACGGCGTAGAACTCCTCGACGCCGCCGACGCGCCACGGGGTGATGGCGCTGGGCAGCTCGCCGCAGCAGACGAGCACGCGCCGGTACCGGCCGCCGGTGATCAGCGCGTCGGCCAGCTCGATGGCCGTCAGCACGCCGTTGCAGGCGTTGCGCACGTCGAAGACGGGGCACTGGGCGCCGAGCCGTGCCGCGACGAGGTGCGCGGTCGCGGGCTCCACGACGTCGGCCGACACTCCCGCGTAGATCAGCAGGTCGACGTCGTCGGCGGCGACGCCGGCGCCGTCCAGGAGTTTGCGGCAGGCCGCGGCGGCCAGGTCGGACGGCCCGTCCTCCGGCGCGGCGACGTGCCTGCGCCGCACCCCGCTGGCCTTGAGGATCAGGCCGCGCGGGACGTCCAGGCCCGGGTTGCGCTCGGCGAGCCGGTCCTCCAGCTCCGCGGTGGTCAGCGTGGTCTCCGGCAGGTGCGCGGCCACCGCCGCCAGCCGGGTGAACGGCGCGCCCTCGACGGTCATTCCGTCCCGCCCGTCTGCGCCGCCGCCAGCGTCTCCGGGGCCTTGTCTGGGGCCGGGTCCGGCTCCGGTGGTCGGGGGCGGGGCGGTGAGGGAGGCGGGGGCGCCGCGGCCTCGGTCGCCGACAGCCCCAGGCGGACCAGGACGATCTGGGCGATGTCGGCGATGGTTCCGCCGCTGCGCAGCAGTTCCAGGGGCGGGATGTCGATGCCGTACCGGGTCCGCACGGAGGCCATCAGCTCGCCGCCCATCAGGGAGTCCATCCCGTACTCGTCCAGCCGGCGGTCGACGGCGATCTGGTCGGCCGGGAGCAGCAGCACCTCCGAGAGCACCTGCCTGATCTCCGCGACGAGGAAGGCGAGGGCCTGCTCGCGGTCCATCGCGGCGAGCGCCTCCAGCACCCGCGTCCGGTCGGTGCCCTCCTCGTCGAGGCCGGCGGGCAGCAGCGACGCCGTCATCGGCCGCCGCAGGCCGGGCATGACCTGGCTGAGCCGGCCCCAGTCGCACCGGCCCACCATCGCCACGTCGGCCTGCTCGGCCAGCATGTCCTCGATGGCGGCGAGCGCCTCCGCCGGGCGCGTCGCCTCGCCGCCGAACACCGCCGCCAGCGTCCCGCCCTGGGCGTCGCGGGCCAGCACGCCGGTCTCGCTGAGCGCCCCCAGCGCCACCGTGAGCGCGGTCCCGCCGCGCCGGCGGCGGAGGCGGGCCAGCGCCTCCAGGTACAGGTTGGCCGCCGCGTACGCCGACTGGCCGATGTTGCCGAGCGCGGAGACGGAGGAGTACATGACGAACATGTCCAGGTCGCGGTGGCGGGTGAGGTCGTCCAGCACCAGGGCCCCGGCGACCTTCGGGTGCAGGACGGCGCGGACCCGGTCGTCGGGCAGTTCGGCGAGCGGCGCGTCGTCCAGGTGCATCGCCGCGTGGACGACGCCGCGCAGCGGGCGGCCGTCGGCGTCCATGCCGCGCAGGATCCGCTCCATGGCGGCGCGGTCGGCGGCGTCCGCCGCGTAGGCGCGGGCGTCGGCGCCCAGGGCGCGCAGGTCGGCGAGCAGGCCCGGCGCCTCGGGCGTCTCGGCGCCCCGGCGGCCGACGAGGGCCAGGTGGCGGGCGCCGCGGCGGGCCAGCCAGCGGGCGGTCGCGGCGCCGAACCCGGTCAGCCCGCCGGTGACCAGGTAGGTGCCCTCGGGGTCCAGGACCGGCACCGTCCGCCGGGGCCGCACGCGGAACGGCTCGTCGTGCTCGGCGAACGAGACGACGATCTTCCCGATGTGGCGGGACGAGCCCATCAGCGCGAACGCCTCGTCCACCCGGGCGGCGGGGAAGACCGTGTGCGGCAGCGCGGTGACGCCGCCCGTCCGCACCAGGGGGTAGCAGGCGGTGATCTCCCGGGCCGCGCGCTCGGGGTCCTTCCACTGCAGGGTGCCGACGTCCACCCCGAACATCGAGATGTTGTCGCCGAACGGCCGCAGCAGCAGCGGCTTGTTCTCGAAGATGTCGCGCTTGCCCAGCTCGATGAACCGGCCGCCGTGCCGCAGCACCTCCAGGCCGCGGGTGATCGCCTCCCCGGCGAGGGAGTTGAGGACAACGTCCACGCCGCGCCCCTCCGTCAGCTCCATGACCCGGTCCGCGAAGCGGAGGCTCCGCGAGTCCAGGACGTGCTCGGCGCCCAGCGCGCGCAGCAGGTCGCGCTTGGCGGGCGAGCCGGCCGTGGCGATCACGCGGGCCCCGCAGGCGCGGGCGACCTGGAGCGCGGCCAGTCCGACGCCGCCGGCGCCGCCGTGCACCAGGACGGTCTCGCCCGTCCGCACGCGGGCGCAGTGGATGAGCGAGTGGGTCGCCGTCACGAACGCCATCGGCAGGGTGGCCGCCTGGGTGTAGGTCAGCCCGTCGGGGACCGGCATCGCCATCCAGGCGGGGACGACGGCGTGGTCGCCGATGCCGACGGGGCCGGCGGTCAGCACCCGGTCGCCCGGCGCCAGGTCGGCGACGCCGGCGCCGACGGCGCTGACGACCCCGGCGCACTCCAGCCCGAGTTCGTGCCATCCGTGCACCGCCTCGATGGCCTCCACCGGCAGCAGGCCCGCCGTGCGCATCACGTCGCGGTAGTTGAGCCCGGCCGCGCGGACCTCGATGGCGACCTCGCCGGCGCGGGGCTCGGCCTTGCGTTTCTGCCGCCAGTCCAGGGTGAACGTCCGCCCGGGGTCGCGGACCGCGAGTTCGCAGCCGTCCCCGATTCCGGTGGACGGGACGGTGGCGGCCGGCGCCTCCCGGAGCCGCGGGACGAAGCGGCCGCGGCGGGTCAGGAGGATCTCCTCCTCGTCGTCCGGCGCGAGCATCTCCGCCGCCAGGCGCTCGGCGTCCAGGGCGGGGTCGCCGGTCGGGCTGAGGCAGACGCGCCGGACCCGCAGGTTCGGATGCTCGTTGCCGAGGGAGCGCGCGGCGCCCCAGACGGCGGCGTCCTGCGGATGCGTCCCGGCTTCCGGCTCGGCCGCCCCCGGCCCGCCCGTCTCCGGTAGGGCACCGGAGGGGCGGGCGGCGAGCCACAGGGAGACCTCCAGGTCATGGGGCAGTTGCTCGCAGGCCAGCGCGACGGCGCGGAGTGCCGCGATCCGCCGGGTGATCCGCTCCACCTCCGCGGCCGGGTCGGGTGGGGGCTCGGCGGCGTTTCCGGCGTCGTTTTCTGGGGCGTCGGCGTCGTCCAGGAGGATGCAGAAGGCGGCCTTGCGTGCGTCGGCGGGCACCTTCAGGGCCCAGTCTCCGGGGTCGGTGCCGATGCCGGATCTGGCGACCTGGGCGCCTCGGTCCCGCAGGACGTCCTCAAGCGCGTCGGCCACGCCTTGGTCGCCCTCGGCGGCGATGATCCAGGCGTCGCCCTCCCCCGCCTGCGGCAACCGCGCCGGGGTCGCGGGACGGGCCTCCCCGGACGCGGGCTCCGGGGCCGCGGCCAGCAGGACGGAGAAGTCGCCGGGCTCGGACTCCCCGCCCTCGCCGGTGGCGCCGATGGCGGTGAACCCCGCGTCGACCAGCAGTTCCGACCACTGCTCGCGCGGCAGGAGCGGCGAGTCGGGACGCACGTCGCGGTCCGCGAAGCGCCAGAACTCCGGCAGGAGGCCGAAGACCGGCAGCAGCGCACCCAGCCGGTGCGGCTCGGCGGCCAGCAGCAGGCCGCCGGGCGCCAGGAGGGTGCGCGCGTGGTCGAGCGCGGCGGTGACGTCCTCGGCCAGGTGCAGGACGTTCACCGCGACCACGAGGTCGAACGCGCCCTCGGCCACGTCCTGCCCGGCGGGCGCCCGGTCGATGTCCAGGGCCGCGCATTCGACGAGGTCGGACGCGGCGAACCGCTGCCGCAGCCGGGTGAGGACGGTCTCGTCCGCGTCGGTGGCCGTGTAGCGGGTGCGGTCGGCGGGCAGCACCGGCAGCAGCGCGTCGGTGGTGCCGCCGGTCCCGGCGCCGATCTCCAGGACGCGCAGCGGCCGGTCGGCGGGCCACCGCCGGACGATCCCCTCCACCACCGCGCGCACGACCCGGTTGGCGGCCGTGCACAGCGGCCCGGTGCGGTGGAACTGCTCCAGCAGGTCGGCGCCTCCCCCCGCGAGGAGGTCGGCGGCGGTCTCGCGCCCGGCGAGCAGTTCGGGCAGGTGCGTGCCGACGAGCACCGTCAGGGCGGCGTGCGCGGCGAAGGCGTTCCCGCGCCAGATGAGTTCCTCGTGCAGGGTGTCCAGGTCGGCCGGCGGGGTCGCCCAGCGGAGTTGCCGTGGGCCCAGCCGTCCCAGCAGGCCGTGCCGTTCGAGGAGCGGCAGCGCCGACTCCAGCAGCCGCCGGTGGTCCGGCGCGGGATGGGACCGGAGGAGTTCCTGCGGGTCGAACGGGCGGGCGCGGCCGTCGGCGCCCGGTGCCCGCAGCGCGCGGGCGACCGCGTGCGCGAACGCCTCCTCGGCCTGCGCGGCGAACCGGGGGTAGTCGAGCTCGCGCCACGCCACAAGGGCCCGGTCGGCGGTGCGGGCCGCCTCGTCGAGGAGCACTCGCGGCTCCGCCACGGGGGTGCCGCCGTCCGCGAGGCTCCGGTCGTCGGCTGCGAGGCTCGGGTGGTGGGCGGCGCCGGGTCGGGGTGCGGCGCGCAGCACCGTCTCGTAGCGGGTCAGCCGGGTCGCGATGCCCCGGACGGCGCGCAGCCGGCAGCCGAGGATCTCGGCGCTGACGTTGCCGTCGAGGTCGGTGATGGTGATGTCCCAGCAGACCTCGTCCTCGTACCTCGAACGTTCCCGGACGTGCAGCAGCCCCTGCGGGGAGGGCCGGTCCCACAGCCGCATCGAGGCGATCGCCGCGGGCATGTAGTGCTTCCCCGCGAGCATCTCGTCCACCAGCCACACCACTCCGGCCTGGAGCGCGCTGTCCAGGACGACCGGATGCGCCTGGTAGGCGCAGCCCTCCTGCGCGTCGCACGAGTAGGAGCCGAGGATTTCCCTACCGGCGCGCCACAGGCCGGTCAGCACGCGGAAGTGCGGGCCCCACTCCATGTGTCCTTTGGCGGCGCGCGCGTAGAAGTCCGCGACGTCGACCGGCTCGCTGATGCGGGAGCGCAGCGCCTCCACGTCCACCGGCGGCGGAGCCGGGCGCAGCATGCGGCGGACCCGTCCCCGGCAGTTCTCCCGCGGCTGCCTGGTGCGGTCCTCGGCGCCGGCCACGACGACCACGCCGGTCTCGGGGTACAGCGTGGTGCTCGCGCACGTCGGCTCGGTACCGGTCGCCGCCGACAGCACCAGCGCCCGGACGATGTCGACCCGGTCGACCTCCACCGTGCCGGCGGCCTCCGGCAGCCCGAGCCGCCCGGCGGCGGCCATCATCTCCAGGTAGCCGGTGGCGGGCATGACGGGGGGTCCGCCCGCCTTGTGGTCCAGCAGCCAGCCGAGCCGTCCCGGGTCGAGTTCGGCCGCCCACGAGGGGAACGGCACCGGCAGCCGCTCGCCCAGCAGCGGATGCTGGATCGCCGGGTCGCCGAACCGGCTGATCCAGGTGCCGGGGCCGCCGATCCAGTACCGCTCGCGCTGCCACGGGTAGGCGGGCAGCGGCCGCACCCGGCCGGGGCGCGGGAAGTGGCGGTCCCAGTCCAGGCGGGCACCGGACGCGATCAGGTGCGCGACCGCCGCGCGCATGCGGGACGGGCCGGACTCGCCGCGCCGCAGGGTCGCGGTGACGGCCGCGCGGGCCCGCGTCTTACCGGTGACGCGGCGCAGGTAGGACCGCAGCACCGGATGCGGCCCGACCTCCACCAGCACGTCGCAGCCCTCGTCCGCCACCCGTTCGACGGCGGCGGCGAACCGGACGGGCTCGCGGACGTTCCGCCACCAGTACGCCGAGGTCAGGTCGGGTCCGTCCACGAGGCCGCCGGTCACCGTGGACAGCAGCGGGATCCGGGTGCGGTCCGGCCGCAGCCCGGCCAGCGCCTCCAGCAGGCCGTCGCGGATCGGGTCCATGGCCGAGCTGTGGAAGGGGTACTCCAGGTCGAGCATCCGGAAGAAGGCGTCGCGGGCCGCCAGCTCCTCGCCGAGCGCGGCCAGGGCCTCCTCCGGGCCGGCGACGGTGACGTCCCGGTCGGTGTTGACCGCGGCGACCTCCACGCCGGGATGGTCGGCCAGCAGCCGCCGGACCGCGTCCTCCGGCAGGCCCACGGCGGCCATCCGTCCCCAGCCCCGCGCCTGCGCCTGCGCCGCGCTCCGCTCGGCGATGACCCGCGCCGCCTGCGCGGGCGACAGCGCCCCGGAGACGTAGGCGGCGGCTACCTCGCCCACGCTGTGCCCCAGCACGCAGCCCGGCCGCACGCCCGCCGCCTTCAGCATCTCCGCGAGCCCCGCCTGCACCGCGAACAGCAGGGGCTGCGCGACCTCCGTCGCCGCCAGGCACCACCGCTCGGCGGGCACGGCCAGTTCCTCCAGGACCGACCAGCCCAGCCGCGGCGCCAGCTCGGCGTCCAGCACCTCGACCGCCTCGCGGAACACCTCGTCGTCGAGCAGGTCGGCGGCCATTCCCGCCCACTGCGCACCGTTGCCCGAGAACACCAGCGCGACGCGGCCGTGCTCCACCGCCTCACCGAAGGCCGCTTCAGCGAACGCCGCCTCGCCCTCGCGGGCGTTGCCGTCGTCGCCCTCGTTCCCGTCCAGCAGGCGTGTCAGGGCTTGCGCGGCGTCGGCGGGCGAGTCCGCGACGACCGCGGCGCGGTGCGGGTGGAGGCCGCGACGACGGCAGGAGGTGTAGGCGAGGTCGTAGAAGTCCTGGTCGGCGGTCGACGCGAGCGCCCCGGCGGCCTGCCGGACCGCCTCGCGCAGCGCGGTCGGCGTCCGCGCCGACACCACCAGCGGCAGCGCCTCCGCTGTCGGCCCGCCCTCCTCGCCGGCTTCCTCGCCGGCCTCCTCTGACGGCGGCGGGACGGTCAGCGCGACATGGACGTTGGCGCCCCCGAACCCGAAGGAGTTGACCCCCGCCACCGGGCGGGCGGCGGCGCCGTCCAGCGGCACCGGCCGCGTCGCCACGCGCAGCCCCAGCCCGTCGAAGTCGATGGCCGGATTCAGCGTGCCGGCGTGCAGCGTCGGCGGCACCATCCGGTTCCGCAGGACCAGCATGGCCTTGAACAGGCCCGGCATGCCGGACGCCGGCTCCAGGTGCCCCATGTTCGACTTCACCGACCCGATCGGCAGCGGGCCGCCGGAGCGCTCCGCGCCGAGGGCCCGGCCGAGGGACAGGCACTCGGCCGGGTCCCCCGCCTGCGTCCCGGTGCCGTGCGCCTCGACGTACACGACCTCGTCGGGCGAGACGCCGGCCTCGGTGTACACCTGCCGCAGCAGCTGCTCCTGCGCCTCCGGGCTGGGCAGCGACAGCCCGAACGTGCGGCCGTCGTTGTTGGTGCCCGCGCCCACGATCACCCCGTGCACGCGGTCGCCGTCGGCGAGCGCGTCGGCCAGCCGCTTCAGCACCACCAGGCCCCCGCCCTCGGCCCGGACGAACCCGTCGGCGTCCGCGGAGAACGCCCGGCACCGGCCGGTCGGCGACAGCATCGACGCCTGGCTGAACCCGACGAACGAGCCGGGGCTCAGCAGCAGGTGCATCCCGCCGGCCAGCACGACCCGGCTCCGGCCCTCGACGAGCGTCCGCCAGCCGCGCTCCACCGCCAGCAGCGACGACGAGCACGCGGTGTCGATGCTCATGCTGGGGCCGCGCAGGTCGAACACCTGCGACAGCCGGTTCGACGCGATCGACAGCGTCGACCCCGACATCGTGTACGGGCCGATCCCGCACGGCTCCAGCATCTGCAGCACGCCGTAGGCGGGGTCGGAGATCCCGATGAACACGCCCGTGTCGGACCCGGCGAGGGACGCCGGGTCGATGCCGGCGTCGTCCAGCGCCTCCACGGCCGTCTCCAGCAGCAGCCGCTGCTGCGGGTCCATCGCCGCGGCCTCCTTCGGCGAGATCCCGAAGAAGGCCGCGTCGAAACCGCCCGGGTCGCCCGCCAGGAACCCGCCCGCGCGGGTGTAGCTGCGGCTCGCCCGGGGCATCCGCTCGTCGACGAACCGGTCGGCCTCGAACCGCTCCGGCGGCACCTGGCCGACCAGGTCGTCACCGCGCTCCAGCGCGGCCCACAGACCGTCCAGGCCGGTGATGCCGCCCGGCAGCCGGCACCCCACCCCGACGACCGCGACCGCGCGCCCGTCGATCCCGCCAGGCCGTTCCCCCATGCGCGCACCCTCTCGCGATTACATTCAGTAGTCGTACGGCCACTAAATGCTGCGACGGGTCCGGCGCGGCGGCAACAGACGCGGAAGCGCCGAAGCCCTACCCCCGGGGTAGCGGGGGCGTCACCGCCGGGGGCGCGTGTCAGTCGTAGGACGCGAGGGCGCGGGCGTGCATGCCGAGGACGTGCGTGAACAGGGCGGGGGCCTGCGCGCCGGCGGCGTCGGGGAGGACGTCGGGGGTGAGCGTCCAGTCCGTGCCGACCCACGAGTCGGCGATGGCGTCCGCGCTGGACGGGAGGTTGTTGCACGCCTGCCGGAGCCGGACGGCGCGCACGGACTCGGCGGCCGGGGTGTCGGTCTCCACCAGCAGCACCGGGACGCCGGCCGAGGGGCCGTCCTCCACCAGGCGCAGCAGCCCGTGCGCGTCGTCGCCGTCGAGCGCGGCGCCGGCGTCGAGGATCACCACCAGCCGGATCGGCGGGCCGCCGCCGGGCAGGTCGTCGCCGCCGCCGATGCGGCGCAGGTCGACCAGGTCCAGCAGGCGGCGGACGCGTTCGGCCGCGCCGGTGCCGACGGCCACGCCGCCGCCGAGGAGCCGGGCGGACGTGGCCGGGTCGAAGCCCTGCAGCCAGCCCGCGCCCGACAGGCCCGGCGCGTCGACGACGTCCAGCCCGACGAGCCCCGGCGGGGCCGCGGCGAGGAACCGGGTCGCCAGCGACCAGGCGTAGGCGGTGGAGTCGCCCGGCATGGTGCCCTGGGAGATCCACACGGCGCGCCGCCACGGCAGCCGCAGGACGAGCGGGATCCGCAGGTCCGGCAGCTCGGCGGTGGACAGCCGGCCGAGCAGCACGCCGCCGGCCAGGTCGGTGCGGGGCCGCCAGGTCAGCCAGGACGGCGCGTCGAACGGCGCGACCTCCGCCTCGACGTGCGGCTCCACCCGGGCCAGCTCGTCGCGGAGCTGGGCGGCGTCGGCGCGCAGCCGCTGGTCGGCGGTGGCCATCAGCTCGTCGAAGCGGCCGCGGGGCCGCCGCCCGGCGATCTCCTCGTTGCGGACGGTCAGCGCGTGCTCGGTCGCGGCGCGGAACGCGGCCAGCGAGCGGCTCGCGTCCTCCCAGACGAGCCAGCAGCGTTCGAGGTAGTCGACCTCCGAATCGGGCGGCGGCGCCGGAGGCGGTACCGGCGGCGGTACCGGCGGCGGTGCGGCCGCTGACGGCGGCCGCACGGGCTGCGGCTGGACGGGCGGCGGCTGCGGGGCTTGTACCGACTGTGCCTCTGCGGGCGGCGGGGGCCCCGGGTCGTCCACCTCTATGCCGTGCGCGGCGACCAGTTCGGCGAGGCCGCCGGCGTAGCCCTGGCCCACCGCGCGCACCTTCCATCCGCCGGCGCGGCGGTAGACCTCCAGGCCGATGATCGCCTGCTCGGGGCCGAGGCCGGGGACGGTGAACGCGGCGACCGCGGCGCCGTCGGCGGTCAGCAGCACCCGCGGGGGCTCCGCCCCGAACGACGTGCCCCCGGCGAGGCTGACCGCGATGAGCACCGCGGCGACCTCGGCGGGGACCGCGTCGAGGTCGAGGTCGACGCGCTGGCCGCCGGCGTCCGACCAGCGGACGCCCGGCGCCTGCGGGGCGTTGAAGAACACCAGGTCGGCGTCCGAGCGGACGCGCAGGTCGGGGCCGACGAGCAGGGCGCTGACGTCGACGGGCACGGCGCTGGAGACCGTCGCGGTCACCCGCCGGGCGGTCAGTGCCGCGTTGGCGCCGCGGGCGAGTTCGGTCATCGGCGTCAGGCGTGGGCCGCGATCGCCGGGAGCATGTCCTGGAACGTGCGGCCGTGGCAGGGCTCGCCGATCGCGTTCATCTTCCAGGCGCCGCCGTGCCGGTAGATGCGGGCCATGACCATCGCGGTGTGGGCGCCGCCGCCGGTCAGCGTGTACCGGGCGAGCTCGCCGCCGTCCATCTCGTTGACGAGCCGGCAGAACGCGTTCTCCACCTCGTTGAACGTCTGGCCGTTGAACGAGCTGACCGTGAACACCAGCGAGGTGACGTGCACCGGGAGGCGGTTCAGGTCGACGATGACCGACTCGTCGTCGCCGTCGCCCGCCCCGGTCAGGTTGTCGCCGGTGTGCCGGACGGAGCCGTCGTCGCTGACGAGCTTGCCGAAGTAGACGACGTCCGCGAGGTTCTGGTCGGCGAACAGGACGCAGGACGCGTCGAGGTCGATGTCCCGCTCACGGGAGCCGAAGAACCCCTTCTTCTTCACCGCATCCCAGCCCAGGCCCATCCGGACCATGCTGAGCGCGCCGCCGGGCTTCTCCAGCGAGATCCGCTGGCCCTTCACCATCGACACCGTCACAGCCGTCGCCTCCTCGCCGTCCTGTGCCGCGCTGACCCGAGAGTGCGCCGGCCCGGACGCAAAGCCTTCCAGTCCGCCCGCCGTGTTGTCACCTCGTTCCCGGTTCCGCCCGTGAAACCGGTGGAAGGTCGCTTGTCCATTCCGCGCGCGCCGCCGCATAGTGACGTTCCACCTGCGAATTGTGATCGGGAAAAGGGTGGTTCTGGTGCGGGTCTTACTGCTGCGGGTCTTAGGCGTGCTGATGGGCGTGTTGGTCGCGGCGGCGGCGGTGCTCGTGGGGCCGCCGGCCTCGGCGGCGGCCTTGACGGAGGTCACCAGTTTCGGGACGAACCCGACCGGGTTGCGAATGCACGTGTACATCCCCGACCGCGTCCAGGAGAAGCCTCCCGTCCTGCTGGCGATCCACTGGTGCACCGGGTCGGGGCCGGCGATGTACTCGGGCACGGAGTTCGCGCGGCTGGCCGACCAGTACGGGTTCGTCGTCGTCTACCCGTCCGCGACGCGCAGCGGAAGCTGCTTCGACGTGTCGTCGGCGCAGGCGCTGCGGCGCGACGGCGGGAGCGACCCGGTCGGGATCATGTCGATGGTCCGGTACGCGCTCCAGCGGTACGGCGGGGACGCGTCGCGCGTGTTCGTCACCGGGGTGTCGTCCGGCGCGATGATGACGAACGTGATGCTGGCGAACTACCCGGACGTGTTCGCCGCGGGCGCGGCGTTCGCGGGGGTGCCCGACGGCTGCTTCGCCACCGCCGACGGCTCCGGCTGGAACAGCGCGTGCGCCAACGGGACGGTCCTCAAGACGCCGCAGGAATGGGGCGACATCGCCCGCTCCGCCTACCCCGGCTACTCCGGGACCCGGCCGCGGGTGCAGCTGTGGCACGGCACCGCCGACGACACGCTGCGCTACCCCAACTTCGGCGAGGAGATCGACCAGTGGACGAACGTCCACGGCCTGTCGACGACGCCGACCTCGACCGACCAGCCGCAGCAGGGCTGGACCCGCACCCGCTACGGAGACAAGGTCGAGGCGTACTCCCTGCAGGGCGTCGGCCACAACCTGTTGGCGTCCGGCATGGCGCAGCGGGCGATCCAGTTCTTCGGCCTCGACCAGGGCGGCACCACCGAGCCGCCCGGGGACGGCGACTGCGCCGTCTCCTACGCGGTGAACGCGTGGAACACCGGGCTCGTGGCGAGCATCACCATCACCAACACCGGGTCCGCGGCGATCAACGGCTGGACGCTCGGCTTCACGCTCCCCGCCGGGCAGACGATCACCTCCGGGTGGGGCGCCGCCTACCGGCCGACGAGCGGCGCGGTGACCGCGACGAACGTGTCCTACAACGCCGCGATCCCCGCCGGAGGATCCGTCGGGATCGGCTTCCAGGCCACCCACACCGGCGGCACCGGCGCGCCGTCCGCGTTCACGCTCAACGGCGCCGCCTGCGCCGCCTCCTGACGGTTCGCGCCCGTGCGGGGCGGCCCGCCCCCGCTCCGCACGGGCCGGACACCGGGCTGTTGACAGCGGTCCGGGCGGCCCGTACGGTTCGCTTGATTCACGGTTGCCCGAGGGAAATCCGGTGAGATGCCGGTGCGGACGCGCCACTGTATCCGGGACGACGATCCCGGGAGCCAGGTCGCTCGGGTGGCCGCGACCTCATTGTCCGGGACGCGCTAGATCCCTCATGGAGGCTCCGTGAGCACGCTCAGTGCCCGCACCATCCCCCTTCCCCGAATCGCTCCGTGGCTGCTCGCGGTGCCCGTGCTGCTGCTGATCGGCTACCTCGTCCTGATGGACAACGGCGCCGTGTCGCAGGCGGGCGGCTACCTGCACGAGTTGATGCACGACGGCCGGCACCTGCTCGCCGTGCCCTGCCACTAGGCCGCCGCATGGTACGCACCCTGCTGGTCAGGGGCCTTCTTCTGGGCCTGCTGGCCGGCCTCGTCGCGGGCGTCTTCGCCTTCGCGGCCGGTGAGCCGCGCATCGACGAGGCGATCGCACTGGAGAACGCCGCCGCCGCCCACGAGCATGTTCACGAGCACAGTGGACAGGGGCACGGTGGACAGGGGCACGCTCACGAGGAAGAGGTGAGCCGCGGCACGCAGAAGGCCGGGCTGTTCCTCGCCACCGGCCTGTACGGGGTCGCCGTCGGCGGCGTGTTCGCGCTCGTCTACGCGGGGCTGCGCGGGCGGGTCGGTCCGGAGTCGGACGGTGGGCTCGCGCTCGCCGCCGCCGGGACCGGCTTCGCCGCCGTCATCCTCGTCCCGTTCCTGAAGTATCCGGCGAACCCGCCCGCGGTGGGCGATCCCGAGACCATCAACGGCCGCACCCTGCTGTACCTGGCGATGATCGGCGTCGGGCTGCTCGCGACCGCGATCGCGGTGACCACGGCGCGGCGCGTGCCCGGCGGGCCGTGGGCGCGGTGGCCGGCGGCCGTGCTCGCCTTCGTCGTCCCGGTGGCCGTCGCGTCGCTGCTGCTGCCGGGGGTGGACGAGGTGCCCGACGGGTTCCCCGCCACGCTGCTGTGGGAGTTCCGCATCACCTCGCTCGGGACGCAGCTGGTGTTCTGGGCGTCGTTCGGCGCGCTGTTCGGGTGGGCCTGCGACCGGGCCGCCCGTCGTCCCGCCCCGGTACCTGCTTGAACGGGGCGCCTGCTTGAACCGGGCGCCTGTTTGAACGGGGTGCCTGCCTGAATGGGGTGCCCGCCCCACGGGGGCTGTTCGTCCGGCACGTGGCGTCGGCGGCCTGGGTGCCGCCGGTGTCGGCCGCTTCGAGCTCGCGCCCCTGTCCACCACGCGGCTCGCCGCTGCTCCGAGCAGTCGGCGGGTCGTCCACGTCAACCGGAAGGTGGTTCCTTGACCGCCCTGTATCCGTTCAGCGCCGTCGTCGGCCTGGACGACCTGAAGCTGGCGCTGCTCCTCAACGCCGTCTCGCCGCGCGTCGGCGGGGTGCTGGTGCGGGGTGAGAAGGGCACCGCGAAGTCGACGATCGTGCGGGCGCTCGCGGCCCAGCTGCCCGCCGTGGACGTCGTCGCGGGCTGCCGCTTCGCGTGCGACCCGGCGGCGCCGGACCCGTCCTGCCCGGACGGCCCGCACGAGCCGGGCGGCCCGGCGGAGCGGCGGCCGTCCGCGCTGGTGGAGCTGCCGGTCGGCGCGTCCGAGGACCGGCTCGCCGGGTCGCTGGACGTGGAGCGGGCGCTGACCGAGGGCGTGAAGGCGTTCGAGCCGGGACTGCTCGCGGCGGCGCACCGGGGCGTCCTGTACGTCGACGAGGTGAACCTGCTGCACGACCACCTGGTGGACCTGCTCCTGGACGCCGCCGCGCTCGGCACCTGCTATGTGGAGCGCGAGTCGCTGTCGGTCCGGCACGCGGCCCGGTTCCTGCTGGTCGGGACGATGAATCCCGAGGAGGGCGAGCTGCGGCCGCAGCTCCTCGACCGGTTCGGGCTGACGGTGGAGGTGGCCGCGTCGCGGGAGCCGCGCGAGCGTGCGGAGGTCGTCCGGCGGCGGCTGGCGTTCGACGCTGCCCCGGAGGCGTTCGCGGCGCGGTGGGCCGGCGCCGAGTCCGATCTCGCCGCGCGGATCGCGGAGGCCCGCGCGCGGCTCGGCGGCGTCCGGCTGCCGGACGAGCGGCTGGAGCAGATCGCGGCCGTGTGCGCGGGATTCGAGGTGGACGGGCTGCGCGCCGACATCGTCACGGCGAACGCCGCGATGGCGCACGCGGCCTGGCGGGGCCGGAGCGAGGTGTCGGAGGAGGACGTCCGCGCCGCCGCCCGGCTGTCGCTGCCGCACCGGCGCCGCCGCGACCCGTTCGACGCGCCCGGCCTGGACGAGTCGCTGCTCGACGACCTTCTGGACCGCTCCTCCCCCGACGAGCCGCCCCCGCCCGGCGGCGGCCCGAAGGACGACGGCCCGCAGGATGAGGGCCCGCAGGACGACGGGCCGCGGGAGGACGGGCCGCAGGATGACGGGCCCCGGGATGACGGGCCGAGAGGTGACGGGACGCCCGGTGAGACCAGCTCGCCGGGGGATGACACCTCCACTGGCGGCGGGGGTGAGCGGGTCGTGGCGGCGGAGGCGCCGCATGCGGTGCCTCGGCTGGAGGTGCCCGGGGTCGGTGACGGTGCCGCCGGGCGGCGGTCGCGGGCGCGGACGGCGCGGGGACGGGTCACCGGGGCGCGGCGTCCGGCCGACCGGGTCCGCGATCCGCACCTGGTGGCGACGCTGCTGGCCGCCGCCCCCCACCAGCGGGAACGGGGCCGGTCCGGCTCGGGGCTCGTGCTGCGGCGGGGGGATCTGCGGGAGGCCGTGCGGGAGGGGCGCGAGGGCAACCTCGTGCTGTTCGTCGTGGACGCGAGCGGCTCGATGGCGGCGCGGCGCCGGATGACGGCGGTGAAGACGGCGGTGCTGAGCCTGCTGCTGGACGCCTACCAGCGCCGCGACAAGGTCGGGCTGATCACGTTCCGGGGCCGGACGGCGGAGGTGGTGCTGCCGCCGACGTCGTCGGTGGAGGCGGGGGCGGCGCGGCTGCGGGCGCTGCCGACCGGCGGCCGGACGCCGCTGGCGGCGGGGCTGGTCCGGGCCGCCGAGGTGCTGCGGGCGGAGCGGCTGCGCGATCCGGCGCGGCGCCCGCTGGTCGTGGTCGTCACCGACGGCCGCGCCACCGCGGGCGGCGACGTGGACCGGGCGGCCGGGCTGCTCGCCGGGACGGCGGGGATCGTCGTGGACTGCGAGGACGGCCCGGTCCGGCTCGGCCTCGCGGGCCGGCTCGCCGTGCGGATGGACGCGCGGCTCGTCCCGCTGCGGGAACTCGATGGAATCGTGCGCGAGCACAGGAAGGCGGCCTGAGATGCCCCAGGGGAAGCCCGTGTCCGTCCCCGACGACGGACTCACCACCCGGCAGCGCCGCAACCGGCCGCTGCTGATCGTCCACACCGGGCCGGGGAAGGGGAAGTCGACGGCGGCGTTCGGGATGGCGCTGCGGGCGTGGAACCAGGGCTGGCCGGTCGGGGTGTTCCAGTTCGTGAAGTCGGCGAAGTGGCGCATCGGGGAGGAGCGCGCGCTGCGGGTGCTCGGCGACAGCGGCGAGGGCGGGCCGGTCGCGTGGCACAAGATGGGCGAGGGCTGGTCGTGGATCCAGCGGCCCGGCAGCGAGGAGGACCACGCGGCCGACGCGCGGGAGGGCTGGGCGCAGATCAAGCGGGACCTCGCCGCGGAGACGTACCGTTTCTATGTGCTCGACGAATTCACCTACCCGCTCAAGTGGGGCTGGCTGGACGTGGACGACGTGGTGGAGACGCTCACCGCCCGGCCGGGCGTCCAGCATGTCGTCGTCACCGGGCGGGACGCGCCGGACGCGCTGGTCGGGGCCGCCGACCTGGTGACGGAGATGGGGAAGGTCCGGCATCCGATGGACGCCGGGCAGAAGGGGCAGCGGGGCATCGAGTGGTGATCCCGCGGCTGGTGGTCGCGGCGCCGTCGTCGGGGAGCGGGAAGACGACGGTCGCGACGGGGCTCATGGCGGCGCTGCGGGCGCGGGGGCTCGCGGTGTCGCCGCACAAGGTGGGGCCCGACTACATCGACCCCGGCTACCACGCGCTGGCGGCGGGGCGGCCGGGCCGCAACCTCGATCCGTGGCTGGTGGGCGAGGAGCGGGTGGCGCCGCTGTTCCGGCACGGCGCGGCCGGCTGCGACGTGGCCGTGGTCGAGGGGGTCATGGGCCTGTTCGACGGGCGCGGCGACACGGGGTTCGCGTCCACGGCGCATGTCGCGGAGCTGCTCGCGGCGCCGGTGGTGCTGGTCGTGGACGCGGCGCGGCAGAGCCGGTCGGTGGCGGCGCTGGTGCACGGCTTCGCGACGTTCGAGCCGGGGGTGCGGGTCGCCGGCGTCGTCCTCAACCGGGTCGGGTCGGACCGGCACGAGGAGCTGTGCCGGGGCGCGCTGGAGTCGGCGGGCGTGCCGGTGCTCGGCGCGATCCGGCGGGACGACGCCGTCGTGAACCCGTCCCGGCATCTCGGGCTGATCCCGGCGGCGGAGCGCGGGGCGGCGGCGGTGCGGGCGGTGGAGCGGCTCGGCGCGCTGGTCGAGCGGTCGTGCGATGTGGAGGCGCTGGTGCGGCTCGCGGGCACCGCTCCCCCGCTGCCGGGGCCGGTGTGGGACCCGGCCGTGGAGGTCGAGCCGGTGGCGGGGCGTCCGGTGGTGGCGGTGGCGGGCGGGCCGGCGTTCACCTTCTCTTATGGGGAGCATGTGGAGCTGCTGCGGGCGGCGGGCGCGGACGTGGCGGTGTTCGACCCGCTGCGGGACGCGGCGCTGCCGGACGGGACGGCCGCGCTCGTCATCGGCGGCGGGTTCCCCGAGGTGCACGCCGCGGAGCTGGCCGCCAACGCGCCGATGCTGGCGTCCGTGGCGGCGTTCGGCGGACCGGTCGCCGCCGAATGCGCGGGGCTCCTCTATCTCTGCGAGGAACTCGACGGTCAGGCGATGTGCGGGCTCGTGCCGGGGCGGGCGCGGATGACGCCGCGGCTCACGCTCGGCTACCGGGAGGCAGTCGCCGTCGGGTCCTCGCTGCTGACCCGTCCTGGCGAGCGGTTCCACGGCCACGAGTTCCACCGGACGGTCCTGACCGGCGGCGGCGAGCCGCTGTTCCGCTGGCGGGACGGCGGCGGGACCGGCGCGGACGGCTTCGGCGGCGACCGGATCACCGCGTCCTACCTGCACCTGCACTGGGCCGGGTGCCCGGAGGCGGCTCAGCGGCTCGTGTCGTCCTCCAGGTCGCCCTCGGTCTTGAGGTAGACCTCCTGGAGGCCCTGGAGGACCTCCGGGTCGGGGTGCTCCCACATGCCGCGCTCGGCCGCCTCCAGCAGCCGCTCGGCGATGCCGTGCAGCGCCCACGGGTTCGACTTCTCCATGAACTCGCGGTTCTCGTCGTCGAGGACGTAGGCGGCGGTGAGCCGGTCGTACATCCAGTCGGCCATGACGCCGGTGGTGGCGTCGTAGCCGAACAGGTAGTCGACGGTCGCGGCCAGCTCGAACGCGCCCTTGTAGCCGTGGCGGCGCATCGCGGCGAGCCACTGCGGGTTCACGACGCGGGCCCGGAAGACGCGGGCGGTCTCCTCCGAGAGGGTGCGGGTGCGGACGGCGTCAGGGCGGGTGCTGTCGCCGACGTAGGCTTCCGGCGCCTTCCCGGTCAGCGCCCGGACCGTGGCGATCATGCCGCCGTGGTACTGGAAGTAGTCGTCGGAGTCGGCGATGTCGTGCTCGCGGGTGTCGACGTTCTTGGCGGCGACCGCGATACGGCGGTAGGCGCTCTCCATGTCGTCGCGGGCGGGCACGCCGTCGAGGTCGCGGCCGTAGGCGTGGCCGCCCCACACCGCGTACACCTCGGCGAGGTCGGCGTCGTCGCGCCAGTTGCGGCTGTCGATGAGCGGCAGCAGCCCCGCCCCGTACGCGCCGGGCGGCGACCCGAAGATGCGGCGGGCGGCGCGCCGCTCGTCGCCGTGCTCCTCCCGGTCGGCCCGGACGTGGGCGCGGACGTGGTTGGCGGAGTCGGGCTCGTCGAGGCCCGCGACGAGCCGGACGGCGTCGTCCAGCATGGCGACGACGTGCGGGAACGCGTCCCGGAAGAAGCCGCTGATGCGGACGGTCACGTCGATGCGGGGCCGTCCCAGCTCGGCGAGGGGGATCGGCTCCAGGGCGGTGACGCGGCGGGACGCCTCGTCCCAGGCGGGGCGGACGCCGAGCAGCGCGAGCACCTCGGCGACGTCGTCCCCGGCGGTGCGCATCGCGCTCGTCCCCCACACCGACAGGCCGACGGAGCGGGGCCATTCGCCGTGGTCGGCGCGGTAGCGGTCCAGGAGGGAGTCGGCCATCGCCTGCCCGGTCTCCCAGGCGAGGCGGCTCGGGACGGCGCGCGGGTCCACCGAGTAGAAGTTGCGGCCGGTCGGCAGGACGTTGACGAGGCCGCGCAGCGGCGACCCGCTCGGCCCGGCCGGGATGTAGCCGCCGTCCAGCGCGTGCAGGACGTGGTCGAGCTCGTCGGACGTGCGGGCCAGCCGGGGGACGATCTCGGCGGCGGCGAACTCCAGCACGCGGGCCACGAGTTCGCGGCGCTCCTCGGGGATCTGCCGGGCGGCTTCGGCGACCGCGTCCACGGCCCAGCCGGCGTCCTCCATGGCCTGGACGAGGCCGCGGGCGGCGGTCTCGGCGGCGTCGACGGCGGTGAGGGCCTCGGTGCCGTCCTCGGTCAGGCCGAGCGCCTCGCGCAGGCCGGGCAGCGTCTCCCGTCCCGACCACATCTGCCGGGCGCGCAGCATCGCCAGCACCAGGTCGACGCGGGCCGCGCCCCGCGGGGCCTGCCCGAGGACGTGGAGGCCGTCGCGGATCTGCGCGTCCTTCACCTCGCACAGCCAGCCGTCCACGTGCAGGAGGAAGTCGTCGAACTCGGTGTCGTGCGGGCGGTCGTCCAGGCCGAGGTCGTGGTCGAGCTTCGCGGCCTGGATCAGCGTCCAGATCTGGGCGCGGATCGCGGGCAGCTTCGCCGGGTCCATCGCGGCGATCGTCGCGTGCTCGTCCAGCAGCTGTTCGAGGCGGGCGATGTCGCCGTAGGTCTCGGCGCGGGCCATCGGCGGGACCAGGTGGTCGACGAGGACGGCGTGCGCGCGGCGCTTGGCCTGCGTCCCCTCCCCCGGGTCGTTGACGAGGAACGGGTAGATCAGCGGGACGTCGCCGAGCGCGGCGTCGGTGCCGCACGACGCCGACATGCCCGCCGCCTTGCCCGGCAGCCATTCCAGGTTGCCGTGCTTGCCGACGTGGACGATCGCGTGCGCGCCGAACTCGTCCGACAGCCACCGGTAGGCGGCCAGGTAGTGGTGGCTGGGCGGCAGGTCGGGGTCGTGGTAGATCGCGATGGGGTTCTGCCCGAAGCCGCGCGGCGGCTGCACCATGACGACGACGTTCCCGGCGCGGAGCGCGGCGAGGACGATGTCGCCGTCCTGGACGAACAGCTGCCCGGGCGGCGGCCCCCAGTGCAGCTCCATCTCGCCGCGCAGCTCCTCGGGGAGCGTCCGGTACCAGCGCTCGTAGGACGCGGCGGAGATGCGGACCGGGTTGCCCGCGAGCTGCTCCTCGGTGAGCCAGTCCTCGTCCTGGCCGCCGGCGGCGATGAGCGCGTGGATCAGCGCGTCGCCGTCCAGGTCGCCGGCGGAGCCGTCCGCGGAGTCGCCGACGCCGGGGAAGCCCTCGCCGAGGTCGTGGCCCGCGTCGCGGAGGCGGGCCAGCAGCCGGACGGTGCTCGCCGGGGTGTCGAGCCCGACGGCGTTCCCGACGCGCGAGTGCTTGGTCGGGTACGCCGACAGCATCACGGCGACGCGGCGCTCGGGGGGCGGGGTGTGCCGCAGGCGGCCGTGCCGGACGGCGATCCCGGCGACGCGCGCGGCCCGCTCCGGGTCGGCCCGGTAGACGGTGAGGCCGTCCTCGTCGATCTCCTTGAACGAGAACGGGACGGTGATGATGCGGCCGTCGAACTCGGGGATCGCGACCTGCGACGCGGCGTCCAGCGGGGACAGCCCGTCGTCGCTCGCCTCCCAGTCGGCGCGGCTCGTGGTGAGGCACAGGCCCTGCAGGATCGGGACGTCGAGCGCGGCGAGGGCGCCGACGTCCCACGCCTCGTCGTCGCCGCCGGCCCCGGCGGTCGCGGGCTTGGACCCGCCCGCCGCGAGGACGGTCACGACCAGCACGTCCGCCCGGCGGAGGGTGTCGAGCAGCTCGGGTTCGGCGGTGCGCAGGGACGAGCAGAAGACGGGCATGGCCTGCCCGCCCGCGTCCTCGACGGCCGCGCACAGCGCCTCGGCGAACGCGGTGTTCCCGGCCATGTGGTGGGCGCGGTAGTAGAGCACGCCGACGACGGGGCCCTCGGTGGTGCGGGGCTCGCGTTCGAGCCGTCCCCACGTCGGCGTGGCGGCCGCGGGCGCGAACCCGCGCCCGGTCAGCAGCAGGGTGTCGGTGAGGAACGCGTGCAGCTCGGCGAGGTTGGCGGGCCCGCCGTGCGCGAGGTAGGCGTGGGCTTCGGCGCACACGCCGCCGGCGACCCCGCCGCTGAGCCGGGACAGCTCCATCAGCTCGGCGTCGGGGGCCTGCTCGCCGCCGAGGACGACGACCGGGCGGGGGCCGGCGAGCAGCGCGTCGAGCCCGTCCTCCCAGGCGCGCCGGCCGCCGAGCAGCCGGACCACGACGAGGTCGGCGCCCTCGGTCAGGCCGGGCAGGTCGGCGGCGGTGAGCCGGGCGGGATTGCCGAGGCGGTAGTCGGCGCCGGACGCGCGGGCGCTCAGCAGATCGGTGTCGGACGTCGACAGCAGCAGCACGGTGCCAGCGGACACGGCCGTTCCTCCCCTGGGGTCCTCGCCCCGGTAGCGGGTGTCGCGACGGCAGGAGTCTCCTGGCTCCCGGATCGATGCTCGCCCCGGCCTTCCCGTCCGTGCGGACAGTGGCCTCAAGCGGGGTTCGCTCCCCGGTCACAGTGGCGGGACCGCGCCGGATTCACACCGGCTTCCTCCCATTGCCATCGCCTGGGGAGAAGAGTACGGCAGCGCGGCCCGCCCGCAAAGTGTGGTTAACATCCTCCCCGTGCCGATTGCCAGACCGCACGCCGACGCGTGCCCCGGTGCGCTGCGCACCCACGACGCCGCCGACGGATCGCTGGCGCGCGTCCGGGTGCCGGGCGGCGCGGTGTCGTCCGCGCAGCTCGGAGTGCTCGGCGCCGCCGCCCGCGAGCTGGGCCGCGACGTGATCGAACTCACCTCGCGCGGCAACGCGCAGCTGCGCGGCGTCCGCGATCCGGCGGCGCTCGCGGCGCGCCTGGAGGCGGCGGGGCTGCTGCCGTCGCCGTCCCACGAGCGGGTGCGCAACATCGTCGCGTCCCCGCTCGGCGGGCGCGGCCCGCGCGGTGTGCTGGTGACGGATCCGCTGGTCACGGCCCTCGACCGGGCGCTGTGCGCGAACCCGCGGCTGGCCGGTCTGCCGGGCCGCTTCCTGTTCGCGCTGGACGACGGCACCGGCGACGCCGCCGGCCTGGACGCCGACCTGACCTACGCGCCGGACGGCCTCCACATCGCCGGGACGCGGGTCTCCCTTCCGGCCGGTGACGCGGTCGCGCTGCTGGTCGCGGCTGCGGAGGGATTCCTCGACGTCCGGGGGGACGCGTGGCGGGTGGCGGAGGTGCCGGACGGCGCGCGGCTCATCGCCGGGCGGCTCGGCGCGAGCGCGGAAGAGCCCGGCGCGCCTCCTGAGCCCCGGCCGCCGCACGCCGGGGTCGTCCGGCAGCGGGACGGGCTCGTCGCGCTGGAGGTCGTGCCGCCGCTCGGGCGGATGTCGGGCGCGCAGGCCGAGGCGCTCGCCGGGGTCTCCGGCAGCGTGCGGATCACGCCGTGGCGGAGCGCCGTGCTGCGGGACCTGGCCTCCGGCGAGGCCGGAGAGGTCGCGGCGGTGCTGGCTGAGGCGGGTTTCGCGGTCGACGCCGCGTCGCCGTGGGTCGGCGTCACGGCCTGCACCGGGAGCCCCGGCTGCGCGAAGTCGCGCGGCGATGTGCTGGGCGCGGCGCGGCGGTGGGTCGCCGGGCTGGAGCGCGCACCCGAGACGCCCGTCCACTGGACGGGATGCGAGCGGCACTGCGGGACGCCCCGCGGTCCCGTCGTGTTGAGAACGGCCGAGTCGGCTGAGAACGGCTGAGTCGTGCTGAACATGCTTGAGGAGCAGCGGTGATGGAGTACGTCCGGGACGGCGCCGAGATCTACCGGCGGTCCTTCGCGACGATCCGCGCGGAGGCCGACCTGTCGGGCCTGCCGGACGACGTCGCGCGGGTCGCGGTGCGGATGATCCACGCCTGCGGGATGACCGACCTCGTCCGGGATCTGGGCTGGTCGCCGGGGGTGGTGGCGCGGGCGCGGGCGGCGCTGCTCGACGGCGCGCCGGTCCTGTGCGACGCGCGGATGGTCGCGTCCGGTATCACGCGCGCGCGGCTGCCGGCGGGCAACGACGTGGTGTGCGCGCTGGGCGAGCCGGAGGTGCCCGCGCTGGCGGAGCGGCTCGGCACCACGCGCAGCGCGGCGGCGCTCGACCTGTGGCTGGACCGGCTGGAGGGGTCGGTCGTGGCGATCGGCAACGCGCCGACCGCGCTGTTCCGGCTGCTGGAGCTGGTGGCGGCGGGCGCGGGGCGTCCGGCGGCGGTGCTCGGGATCCCGGTCGGGTTCATCGGCGCGGCCGAGTCGAAGGAGGCGCTCGCCGCGAGCGGGCTCGACCACCTGGTGGTGCGCGGGCGGCGCGGCGGCAGCGCGATGACGGCGGCGGCGGTCAACGCCATCGCCAGTGAGGCGGAGTGATGGCGGGACGGCTGTTCGGCGTGGGCGTCGGCCCCGGCGATCCGGAGCTGGTCACGGTGAAGGCGGCGCGGCTGATCGGCGAGGCGGACGTGGTCGCCTTCCACTGCGCGCGGCACGGCCGCAGCATCGCCCGGTCGGCGGCCGAACCCTACCTGCGGGACGGCCGGATCGAGGAGCAGCTCGTCTACCCGGTGACGACGGAGACGACCGCCCATCCGGGCGGCTACCAGGGCGCGCTCGACGACTTCTACGCCGACTGCGCCGCCCGCCTCGCCGCGCACCTCGACGCGGGCCGGACGGTCGTGGTGCTGAGCGAGGGCGACCCGCTGTTCTACGGGTCCTACATGCACCTGCACAAGCGGCTCGCTCCGCACTACCCGGCCGAGGTGGTGCCCGGCGTGACGTCGGTGAGCGCGGCGTCGGCGGCGGCCGGGCGTCCGCTGGCGGAGCGGGAGGAGACGCTGACCGTCCTGCCGGGGACGCTGCCCGGCGACGAGCTGGCCGAGCGGCTGCGCGCGGCGGACGCGGCGGCCGTGCTCAAGCTCGGCCGGACGTTCCCCAAGGTCAGGCAGGCTTTCGAGGACGCGGGCCGGCTCGGCGACGCCTGGTACGTCGAGCGGGCGTCCACCGGCCGGCAGCGGGTCGCGCCGCTCGCCGAGGTCGACCCGGCGGACGTCCCGTACATGTCGCTCGCCCTGCTGACGAGCCCGGCGGAGCGGTCGTTCGAGGCGCCGCCCCCGGCCCGGCCGGAGGGCCCCGGCGGGGTGTGGGTGGTCGGGCTCGGCCCGGCGGGACGGGCCTGGCTCACCCCGGAGGCGCAGGACGTACTCGCGTCCGCGACCGACCTCGTCGGCTACGGCCCCTACCTGGACCGGGTGCCGCCGAACCCGCGGCAGCGGCGGCACGCGTCCGGGAACCGGGTGGAGGCCGACCGGGCCCGGCACGCGCTGGCGCTCGCGCGGGACGGGGCGCGCGTCGCCGTCGTCTCGTCCGGCGACCCGGGCGTGTTCGCGATGGCGGCGGCGGTGCTGGAGGCGGCGGCCGACGACGCGTTCGCGGACGTGCCGGTGCAGGTCGTGCCGGGGCTGACGGCGGCGCAGGCCGTCGCGGCGCGGGCGGGCGCGCCGCTCGGCCACGACTTCTGCGTGCTGTCGCTGTCGGACATCCTCAAACCGTGGGACGCGATCGCGCGGCGGCTGTCCGCGGCGGCCGCGGCCGACCTGGTCGTGGCGCTCTACAACCCGTCGTCCAGTCGGCGCAGGCACCAGCTCCCGGCGGCGCGGGACCTGCTGCTGGAGCACCGCTCCCCCGAGACGCCGGTGGTGATCGGACGCGACGTCGGCGGCCCCGAGGAGAGCGTGGCGGTGACGACGCTCGGCAAGCTCGACCCGGAGCGGGTCGACATGCGCTGCCTGGTCATCGTGGGGTCGTCCACCACGCGGGTCACCGACAAGGGCGTGGTCTACACGCCGCGCCGCTACCCCTGAGCCCAGGCGGCGGCCGCCGCCACGTCGTGGGTCGTCCGGACGCCTTCGGGGGGCGGCGGCCGGTCGACCATGACGACCGGGATGCCCGCGTCTCGGGCGGCGGTGAGCTTCGCGCGGGTCATGGCGCCGCCGCTGTCCTTGGTGACCAGCACGGTCAGGCGGTGGGCGCCGATCAGCGCGCGCTCGCCGTCCACGGTGTAGGGGCCGCGCGCGAGCAGGACCTCCACGTTGGACGGGACGGGCGGCTCCGGCGGGTCCACCGACCGGGCGAGGAACCACGCGTCGGCGCGGGCGGCGAACACCGGGATGCTGCGGCGGCCCGTGGTGAGGAACGCGCGGGCTCCTGCGGGCAGGGCCTCGGCGGCGGCCGGCAGGGACGGGACGCGGTGCCAGTCGTCGCCGTCCCCTTCCGTCCAGCCGGGGCGGCGCAGCGCGAGCAGCGGCACGCCGGTCAGCCGGGACGCCCGCGCGGCGGAGGCGCTCATCCGCTCCGCGAACGGGTGCGTGGCGTCCACGAGGCGGTCGGTCCGGTGGTCGCGGAGCCAGGCGGCGAGCCCTTCGGCGCCGCCGAACCCGCCGACGTGCACCTCCCCCACCGGCAGGCGCGGGTCGGTGACGCGCCCGGCGAGGGACGACACGACACGGACGTCCGGGCGCGCGTCCGCCAGCGCGGCGGCGAGGGCGCGGGCCTCGGCGGTGCCGCCGAGGATCAGGACGCGCCGCACGCCCGGTCCCGGCCCGCGCTGTAGAGGTGGCTGTCGGGGAACGCCGACGCGGTCAGCACCCGGCCGACCACGATCACGGCGGTGCGCTTCACCCCGGCCTCCCGGACCAGCCCCGCGATGTCGGCGAGGGTGCCGCGCAGCACCAGCTCGTCCGCGCGGCTGGCGCGGGCGACGACCGCGACCGGGCAGTCCGCGCCGTAGTGCGGCCGCAGCTCGGCCGCGACCTCGTCGATGCGCTGGACGGCGAGGTGCAGCACCATCGTGGCGCCGCTCGCGCCGAGGGTCGCGAGGTCCTCGCCGGGCGGCATCGGGGTGGCGCGCACGGCGGTGCGGGTCAGGATGACGGTCTGCCCGACGCCGGGGACGGTCAGCTCCCGCCCGAGCGAGGCCGCCGCCGCCGCGAACGCCGGGACGCCGGGGACGACCTCGTACGGCACGCCCGCCGCGTCGAGCCGCCGCATCTGCTCGGCGACCGCGCTGAACACCGACGGGTCGCCGGAGTGCAGCCGGGCGACGTCCAGGCCGGCGCGGTGCGCGGCGGTCAGCTCGGCGGTGATCTCGTCGAGGGTCAGGTTCGCGGTGTCGACGCGGCGGGCGCCGGGCGGGCACGCGTCCAGCAGCTCGCGCGGCACCAGCGACCCCGCGTACAGGCACACCAGCGCCGACTCCAGCACCCGCAGGCCGCGCACGGTGATGAGGTCGGCGGCGCCGGGGCCGGCGCCGACGAAGTACACGGTCACAGGGTGTCCTTCCGGGCCGTCCAGACGGTGACGGGCATCGCGGGGCGCCAGCCGGTGAACCCGCCGAGCGGCGCGGCGCGCTCCACGCCGAGGCGGACCAGCTCCCCGCCGTGGGTGCGGCGGTACTCGGCCACCTTCACCTCCGATTCGAGGGTGACGGCGTTGGCGACGAGGCGGCCGCCGGGCTGGAGCGCGTCCCAGCAGCGGTCCAGCAGGCCGGGGGTGGTGAGGCCGCCGCCGATGAACACCGCGTCCGGTCGCGGGAGGCCGTCGAGGGCCTCCGGGGCGCGGCCCTCCACGACGCGGACGCCCGGCACGCCGAGGGCCTTGGCGTTGCGGCCGATCCGCTCCACCCGCTCGGGACGGCTCTCGACCGCGACGGCCGCGCAGGACGGGTGCGCCCGCGCCCACTCGATCGCGACGCTGCCCGACCCGGCGCCGACGTCCCACAGCAGCTCGCCCGGCAGCGGCGCGAGCCGCGCCAGCGTCACCGCCCGGACCTCGCTCTTGGTGATCTGCCCGTCGTGCTCGTAGGCGTCGTCGGGCAGGCCCGCGACGCGGGGCAGCGGCGCCGCGTCCGGCCCGGGCACGCACTCGACGGCGACGACGGTGAGCGCGGAGGCGGCCGGGCCGCTCCACTGGGAGGCGACGCCGTGCGCCGCCGCCTCGTCCGCGCCGCCGAGGTCGGACAGGACGGTCATCCGGCTCGGGCCGAAGCCGCGGCCGGTGAGCAGCGCCGCGACGACCATCGGCGCCTCCCGCCCGGCGCCGAGGACGAGCACGCGGCGGCCCGGCGCGACGAGCGCGTTCAGCGTCTCGGCGGGGCGGCCGACGAAGCTGACGACATCGGTACGGTCCAGCGGCCAGCCGAGCCGGGCGCACGCCAGCGACGCCGACGACGGATGCGGCAGCACCCGCAGCCGTCCGGGGCCGACCAGGTCCGCGAGCGTGGAGCCGATCCCGTAGAACATGGGGTCGCCGCTCGCCAGCACGGCGACGGCGCGTCCCGCGTACCGCTCGACCAGCCCGGGAAGCGCCGGGAGCAGCGGAGACGGCCACGCGACCCGCTCGGCGCCCCCGTCCGGGACGAGCCCGAGCTGCCGGGCGCCGCCGAGCAGGACGTCCGCCTCCCGCAGCGCCGCGCGCGAGACCTCCGGGAGCCCGTCCCAGCCGTCGGCGCCGACGCCCACGACGGTGATCACACGCTGGTCCACTGGCCCCCCGGCCGCTCGGGTGAAATGCGGCGACAAGTCTATAGCTGGCACTATTGGCCAGGTGAAGCGGCTTTTGATCATCGGCATCGGCGCGGGCGACCCGGACCACCTGACGTTCCAGGCGGCCAAGGCCATCGCCGCCGCCGACGTGTTCCTCCTCGTCGGCAAGGGCGAGGCCAAACACGACCTGGCCGGGCTGCGGCACGACCTCATCGCCGCGCACGGCCGCACCCCGTACCGGATCGTCGAGGCCCGCGACCCCGAGCGCGACCGCACCGCCGACGGCCCCGCCTACACCGCCGCCGTCGAGGACTGGCGGTCCCGCCGCGCCCGCATCTACGAGGACTTCGTCCGGGACGAGCTGGCCGACGGGCAGACCGGCGCGCTCCTCGTCTGGGGCGACCCCGGGATCTACGACAGCACCCTCGCCGCGCTGGCGGAGGTCGACGCCGAGTTCGAGACCGAGGTGATCCCCGGCATCAGCAGCGTGTCGGCGCTGACCGCCCGGCACCGGATCGGGCTGACGCGGGTGGGCCGCCCCGTCCACCTGACGACGGGCCGCCGCCTCGCCGCCGAGGGCGCCACCGCCGACGACGTCCTCGTCATGCTCGACGCGCACTGCTCCTTCACCGGCGCCGGCGACGACTTCCACATCTACTGGGGCGCCTACCTCGGCACGCCGGACGAGATCCTCATCTCCGGCCCGGTACGCGAGGTGGCCGACGAGATCCGCACCGCCCGCGCCGAGGCCCGCGCCCGCAAGGGCTGGATCATGGACACCTACCTCCTGCGCCGCGAACCCCCCGCTCACGACTGAACCGGCAGGGCTCGCACCACGCGGAGCCCATTTCCTCGCGCACCCCGTCAGCGAACTGTCTGACTACCGTCGTCGGTGGTGATGCGGAGCAGGTGGGGATGTATTCTCGGCAATTCATTGATCGCCGTTACAGACGTGCCTAGATTGGGCAGGACCACGTTCTTTCCCGTGGAAGGAGCACCGTCTTGTCTCTGCGCACCCTGCCCCCGTTCCGCGCCGACCACGTCGGCAGCCTGCTGCGTCCGCCGGAGTTGCTGGCGGCCCGGGGCGAGCACGCCGCCGGCCGCATCGACGACGCGGCGCTGGCCGCGGCCGAGGACGCCGCCATCCGCGACGTGGTCGCCATGCAGCGCGAGGCGGGGCTGCGGTCGGCGACCGACGGGGAGTTCCGCCGCACGTCGTGGCACATGGACTTCATCTACCGGCTCGGCGGGATCAGCCCGGCGGACGAGAAGATCAAGGTGCGGTTCCACGGCGACGCCGGGGACATCGAATTCACCACGGCGGCGCTGCGGGTGCACGGCAAGGTCCGGCTGGAGGAGACGATCTTCGCCGACCACTTCGCGTTCCTGCGGGACGCCGCCGGGGACGGGGTGACGCCGAAGCTGACGATCCCGTCGCCGAACATGGTCCACTACCGGGGCGGGCCCGCCGCGATCGACCCGGCGGTCTACCCCGACGTCGAGGAGTTCTGGTCCGACCTCGCCGCCGCGTACGCCGAGCAGGTGCGGCGGCTCGGCGAACTCGGGTGCCGGTACCTGCAGCTCGACGACACCAGCCTCGCCTACCTCAACGACCCGGCGCAGCGCGCCATGATCAGCGAGCGGGGCGACGACGCCGAGCACCTGCACCTGCGCTACATCCGGCAGATCAACGCCGCGCTGGCCGGGCGCCCCGAGGGGATGAACGTCACCACGCACATGTGCCGGGGCAACTTCCGCTCCTCCTGGACGGCCGAGGGCGGCTACGACTTCGTCGCCGAGGCGCTGTTCGGGGAACTGGACGTGGACGGCTTCTTCCTGGAGTACGACGACGCGAGGTCGGGCGGGTTCGAGCCGCTGCGGTTCGTCCCGCCGGGGAAGATGGTCGTGCTCGGGCTCGTCACCACCAAGCGCGGGGAGCTGGAGTCGAAGGACGACCTCAAGCGCCGCGTCGACGAGGCGGCGCGGTTCGTGCCGCTGGAGCAGATCTGCCTGTCGCCGCAGTGCGGTTTCTCCTCCACGGTCGAGGGGAACGTGCTGACCGCCGAGCAGCAGGCGGCGAAGCTGCGCCTCATCGCGGAGACCGCCGAGGAGATCTGGGGCTAGGCCGCCCGCGGTCCGCGGCGGCCGGCGCCTGACCTTTCGGTTAATGATGGGTGAAGTTATCTCCTTGAGCGCAGGTCGCGCCCGGCGCCCGGCGTAGCCTCGGTGCGGATCCCGCAGGGCCGGAGCGGGGACGGGGCTGGAGAGGAACGTCGTTGAGCGTCATCAATGTCGGGCAGGCGATCGTCCTCGGGATCGTGGAGGGCCTGACCGAGTTCCTCCCGGTGTCCTCGACCGGGCACCTGAAGATCACCGAGGGCCTGATGGGCATCCCGGTGGACGACAAGGCGGTCGTCGGCTTCACCGCCGTCATCCAGGTCGGCGCCATCGCGGCCGTGCTGGTGTACTTCTTCTCCGACATCGTCCGGATCGTGAAGGCGTGGGGCCGCGGCATCGTCGACCCGAACGCGCGGTACCACCACGACTACAAGTTCGGCTGGTGGGTCATCTTCGCCACCATCCCGGTGGTGGTCGTCGGCGTCGCCGCCAAGGACGCCATCGAGGGGCCGCTCGCCTCGCTGTGGGTGGTCGCCGGGTCGCTGCTCGGCGGGAGCGTCGTGATGTGGCTCGCCGACCGGCTCGGCCGGCACAAGCGCGGCGAGGACGACACCTCGTTCACCGACGCGATGCTGATCGGGTCGGCGCAGATCCTCGCCATGCTGTTCCCCGGCTTCTCCCGGTCCGGCGCGACGATGTCGGTCGGGCTGATGCTCGGCCTCGACCGGGTCGCCGCGACCCGGCTGTCGTTCTTCCTCGGCATCCCCGCGCTGACCGGCGCCGGCATCTACGAGCTGCCGTCCGCGCTCGGCACGTCGGTGGACGCGCTGCCGCTCGCCGTCGGCACGGTGGTGTCGTTCGTCGTCGCCTACGCGTCCATCGCCTGGCTGCTGCGCTTCGTCGCGCGGCACAGCTTCACGTCGTTCGTGGTCTACCGGATCGTCATCGGGCTGCTGCTGTTCGGGCTGCTCGGCGCCGGCACGTTGAACGCCTGAGGACCGCCCCGGATGGGGAAGACTGTCACGGTCCACGGACCGATATGAAAGTGGAGCACTGACAGTCATGAACGATGCGATGTGGGCCGGGACCGTCGCCTTCGGCGGGCACGACGGCGCCGAGCTGGAGGGGTACCTGGCGCGTCCGCTGAACGACGCCCCGCGCGGCGGCGTGGTGCTGATCCACCACCTGCCCGGGTACGACGCCGGGACGAAGGAGTTCGCCCGCACGTTCGCCGCGCACGGGTACGCGGCGGTCGTCCCGAACCTGTACTCGCGGGAGGGCGCCGGCGTCAGCCCGGACGACCAGGCCGCCGCCGCCCGCGCGAAGGGCGGCGTGCCGGACGAGCAGCTCGTCGGGGACGTCGCCGGCGCCGCCGCGTACCTGAACTCGCTGGAGCACGCCAACGGGCGGATCGGCGTGATCGGGCACTGCTCCGGCGGGCGGCAGGCGTTCCTCGCCGCCTGCTCGCTGGACATCGACGCCGCCGTCGACTGCTACGGCGCGTTCGTCGTCAGCGAGCCGCCGGCGGACGCCGGGCTGAAGATGACACCGCTGCTGTCGAAGGCGCCGGACCTGTCGTGCCCGCTGCTCGGCCTGTTCGGCGAGGACGACAAGGCCCCGCCGCCGGACGAGGTCGCCGTGCTGGACGCGGAGCTGACCAAGCTGGGCAAGGAGCACGAGTTCCACACCTATCCGGGCGCCGGGCACGCGTTCTTCGCCGTCGAGCGGCCCGCGTTCCGGCCCGCCGCCGCCAAGGACGGCTGGGAGAAGATCTTCGCGTTCTTCGGCCGCCACCTGGCCGCCTGACCACCCGACCGCCTGAGAGGAGACGCCATGTGCACCTACCAGACCTTCAAGGTCGAGCTCGACGGCGCGGCGAAGGGCGCGGCCGGCTGGTTCACGCTGACCGACGGCGCCGTCTACGTCGACCACCCGTACCACGCGTGCCACGAGCACACGGTGAACATCGACTTCACCAATCCGGGCGCCGGGCCGTCGGCGCGCGTCGCGGTCGAGCTGACCGAGGAGGCGGCGCTGGCGCTGGTGGCGGCGATCCAGCAGGCGCTCGCGGCCGCCCCGCCCGGTCTCGCGTCCGGGCGGGACTCCACGGCGGCCTGACGCTCCGCGGGCGGCGCGGCCCCTGTGTCGCGCCGCCCCCGCCGGTCCCTCCCCGGCATGGGCGCGGCGCGACTCGGCGATGTCGGTATCGACCGGGCGCGCTCCCGGAACTCATCGGTCCCCGGGAAGGATCACCTCCGCGGGGGCCGGGTCGGTGTGCAGGAGGCCGACCATGTCGGCGCGGCGGTCGAGCACGGCACGCTGGTTGACGTACCCCTTGTCGGTCAGCTCACCGTGGGCGAGTGAGGCCGGGTCGTCCAGGACGAGCAGCCGGACGATCCGCCGGGACGCCCCGGTCGCGCCCGCGTTCAGCCGGTGCAGCGCCGCGCGGACGTCGGCGCACGCCGCCGCCCTGGCCGGGTCCAGCCAGACCATCGCGCCGACGCCGGCGCTGTCATGCCCGGTCAGGACGGCGTCCGAAACGAGCCGACGCGGGCGAAGTGGTCGTCCACCGCGCCGGTCGGCTCGGTGGCGGCCCCCGCCTGGAAGGCGTCGCGGCCGGCGAGGGGCGTCCCGCCGGCCGCGTCCAGGGCGGTCGCGTAGGCGTCCGCGTCGTCGTGCTCGACGGAGTTGCCGGACAGGATCATCACGGGGCGGCCGGACGCGCCCCGGTCCAGCAGTGCCTGTGCGAGGCCGTCGGCCTTCCGCCGCGCCTCGCCGTAGCCGACGCGCCGCCACGCGCCGCGGTCCCGGTCGGCGACGAGGAGCCGGCCGGGACGCGCGGCGGCGGCGTCCCGGAAGAGGTGCACCATGCTCGCGGCAGGGGGGACGGGCGCGAGCGCGGACTCCAGGACGATCGAGCCGTCCGCGCGCCGGTCGGCGAGCGTCGTCGGTGCGGCGAACAGGTCCATCGGTCACCTCGGTTCGCGGCCGGCGTGCGGGGCGCGGGCGGCTCGGAGCCGTGCTCCGCGAAGTTATACAGTTTTTTGAAGGAGCGCCAAGAGAACGTCGAGCCCCTTCCGGCGGGCGCGCGGCTCACCGGGTGCGGGTGGCGTCGCTGCGGTAGTCCGTGTAGGTGTACGGGTTGTCGAGGATCTTGGTCTCGGGGACGTCGGGGTTCATGCCCGCCGCCCACGCCTCCTCGCCCATCGACCCGCGCAGGTACTCCACCGTCGCCTCGACCTCGCGGCGCGCGGCGGCCAGGTCGACGCCCACCAGCCGGTGGTCGTGCTTGACCACGCGCCCGTTCACCACGACGGTGTGGACGTCCCCGCGCTGCGCCTGGAACGCGACGTGCCCGTAGGGGTTGAGGACGGGGAACGACACCGGCGAGTGGTCGTTCTTGATCAGGACGACGTCGGCCTTCTTGCCGGGTTCGAGACTGCCGAGGTCGGCGCGGCCCAGCGTGCGGGCGCCGCCGCGGGTGGCCCAGTCCACGACCTGGTCGGCGCGCAGGCTGCAGTGGGTGACGGTGTCGCCGTTGCCGTGCGCCTCCAGGTGCATGCGGGAGCGGTCGGCGCCGAGCGTCGCGCGCATCGCGGAGAACAGGTCGCCGCTCCACCACACGCTCGTGTCCATCGACAGCGACACCGGGATGCCGTGCGAGCGCAGCGCCCAGGTGGGCGGGTAGCCCTGCCCGGCGCTCTGCTCGCTCTCCGTCGACACCGAGATGGAGCCGCCGGTGGCGGCGATGCGGTGGTAGGAGTCCGCGGACAGGGACGCGGCGTGCACGTACACCGTCTCGGGCGTCATGAACCCGTGGTCGTGCATCTGCTTGATGCCCTCGTCGCTGGTCGCGCCCCAGACGCCGGCGTGGGTGGTGACGGGGACGCCGAGGTCGCGGGCGGTCTCGAAGGCGGGCCGCTCCGGGAACGAGGGGTCGCCGAGCACGTCGAACGCGACCTGGAAGCCGAGCATGTCACCCCCGGCGAGCTTTCCCGCGAGGTCGCGGAACTCCGGCGTCGCGGTCCACTCGGCGGGCGGCGCCTGGATGTTGCCGTAGGCGAGGACGAACCGCCCGGGGACCGCGCGCAGCGCGTCCACGGCCGCGTCGGCGTGGCCGGGGGTCTGCAGGCCGTGCGACCAGTCGACGACCGTGGTGACCCCGGCGTCGATCGCCTCGATCGCCGCGAGCAGGTTCCCGGCGTGCACGTCCTCGGGCCGGAACCGCTTGCCGTGCTCCAGGTAGTACCAGACGAAGTACTGGGTCAGCGTCCAGTCGGCGCCGTAGCCGCGCATCGCGGTCTGCCACATGTGCCGGTGCGTGTCGATCATCCCGGGCATGACGACGCCGCCGGACGCGTCGATCTCGGCGGTGCCGTCCGGCACCGGGAGGCCGGGGCCGACCGCGGTGATCCGGTCGCCCTCGATGAGGACGTCGGCGCCGTCCAGGACCGCGCGTCCGTCGGTCATCGGCAGCACCGTGCCGCCGCGCAGCACCAGGGGGCGCCCCGGCTCGAACTCGCTCATCATCGCTCTCCTCGTCTTGGGGCCCGACCGCCGGGAGCTGCCACGGACCGATGTCCGCTCTACGGTCACACCTGCTGGGAGCCACTCTCGTCACCGCTAGTCAAAGTGTCAACCACTTGACCGCTACGGATGCGGGCATGCCAGAATCAAAGAGGCGGACGACTGTCCGTTGAACGGACGAGCACGGCGTGAACGCGAGAGAGCAAGGGAGCCGGATGACTGACGACACCGCGCGCGGCGGGCCGCTCTCGGGGGTGCTGGTGGCGGACTTCTCCCGGATCCTGGCGGGGCCCTACGCCACCATGCTGCTGGCCGACCTCGGCGCGGACGTGATCAAGGTCGAGGGGCCGGGCGGCGACGACACCCGCACCTGGACGCCGCCCGCGCGCGGCGACGCGGCGACCTACTACCTCGGCGTCAACCGCGGCAAGCGCTCGATCGCGCTCAACCTCCGCGCCCCGGAGGACGCCGCCGCGGCCCGCGAGCTGGCCCGCCGCGCCGACGTCCTGATCGAGAACTTCAAGCCCGGCGACCTCGCCCGCTTCGGCCTCGACTACGCCGCGGTCCGCGCCGCCAACCCCGGCATCGTCTACGGCTCGATCACCGGGTTCGGGTCGGGCGCCGGGCGGAAGGTCCCCGGCTACGACCTGATGGTGCAGGCGATCTCCGGGCTGATGAGCCTCACCGGCGACCCGGACGGCCCGCCGTACCGGGCGGGCATCTCGGTGTTCGACGTGATGGCGGGCAACCACGCGGCGATCGGCATCCTCGCGGCGCTGCGGCACCGGGACGCGACCGGCGAGGGCCAGCTCGTCGAGGTGAACCTGCTGTCGTCGGCGCTGACCGGGCTCGTCAACCACAGCTCCGCCTACGTCGCCGGCGGCACCGTCCCGTACCGGATGGGCAACGCGCACCCGAGCGTGTTCCCCTACGAGCCGCTGCCGACCGCCGACAACGACCTGATCGTCACGGCGGCGAACGACGGCCAGTTCCGCCGGCTCTGCGTCGTGCTCGGCATCCCGGAGGTCCCCGACGACCCGCGCTTCGCGACCAACGCCGACCGGACCGCCAACCGCGCCGAGCTGCGCCCGATCCTGGTGGAGCGGCTGAAGCGGCGCGGCGCGGTCGAGTGGTTCGAGCTGCTGGTGGACGCGGGCGTGCCGAGCGGGCCGATCAACACCATCGACGGCGGCTTCGCGATGGCCGAGCGGTTCGAGCTGGACCCGGTCGTGGTGGTCGGCGAGGGCGACCACGCGGTGCCGACGACCCGGCACCCGATCCGCTTCTCCCGGACGCCCGCGACCTACCGGCTCCCGCCGCCGGACCTGGACGAACACGGCGCCGAACTGCGTCAATGGCTGTCAGAGCCGCAGGGCGCGAACGGATCCGAGGGGGACGACGACCGTGGCTGACGCACCCGGGTACCCGACGGCGCTGGGCGCCTCCAGCCGGGAGACGATCACGCTGCTCGGCCACGACCTCGCCCGGGACGTGATGGGCGAGGTCGGGTTCGGCGAGCTGGCGTTCTGGCTGGCGGCGCAGCGGCGGCCCGCGCCCGGCGAGACGCGGGTCTTCGAGGCGGTCCTCGCCGCGCTCGCCGACCACGGCTTCACCCCGACCGCGATCGTCACCCGGCTGACGTACCTGTCGGCGCCCGACTCGGTGCAGGGCGCGCTCGCCGCCGGGCTGCTGGGCGGCGGGTCCCGCTTCCTCGGCGTCACCGAGGACACGGGCCGCTTCCTCCACGGCGTCCTGGCCTCGGTGGTGGGCGGCCTCCCGTCCGACGACGCCGGGTGGGACGCGCTCGCGCTGCGGACCCTCCAGGTGGAGCGGGAGGCGAAGCGGTTCGTCCCCGGCCTCGGCCACCACGTGCACAAGGACGGCGATCCCCGCACTCCCCGGCTGATGCAGATCGCCACCGAGGAGGGCCTGTTCGGCCCGCACCTGTCGCTGTTCGCCGCGATCGGCCGCGTCCACCCCGAGGTGCTCGGCAGGACGCTGCCGCTGAACGGGGCCGGCGTGTGCGGCGCCGCGCTCGCCGACCTCGGCCTGCCGCTGGAGCTGCTGCGCGGGTTCGCGCTGCTCGCCCGCACCGCCGGCCTCATCGGGCAGCTCGCCGAGGAGCTGCGCCGCCCCGTCGGCAACGAGATCTTCCTGTCGGTGGACCTCAACAACCGGTCCGTCGCCCCCGACCCCTACACCCCCGAGGACCGTCATGGCTGAACTGGTCGCTGTGATCGCTTCGACCCACCACCCCTTCTACCACCGCGCGAGCACCGCGACCGGCGAGGACCGCCCGGACTTCGCGGACGAGTGGGTCCGCAAGGTCGAGGCGTTCCGCGCGACGCTGACCAAGGCCCGCCCGGACGTCCTGGTGATGGTCGGCTCCGACCACTTCCACCAGCTGTGGCTGGACAACATGCCGCAGTTCCTCATCGGCAAGGCGCCGTTCTACGACGCCAACTGGTACAACGAGGAACGCGAGTTCGGGCTGCCGCGCATGCTGCTGAAGGGCCAGGAGGACCTGTCGGCCTACCTGCTGCGCGAGGGCATCGACGCGGGCTTCGACCTCGCGTTCTCCAACGAGCTGCGCATCGACCACTCGATCACGTGCCCGATCATCACGCTGCGCCCGCAGAACGACCTGCCGATCGTCCCCGTCTACACCAACATCTTCGCGCCGCCGCTGCCGCGGCCGAAGCGGTTCGTCCAGCTCGGGCGGACCATCCGGGAGCTGGTCGAGTCGTGGCCCGGGGATCGGCGCGTCGCGGTGATCGGCACCGGGCACCTGTCCCTGGAACTGGGCGGGCCGCGCCAGTTCGGCCCGCACGGCCCCGACCCGGAGTTCGACGCGAAGGCCGTCGAATGGATCTCCTCCGGCGACATCGAGGGCTGCCTGGCGGAGGTCACCCTCGACAGCCTGCACGCCCCCGGCAACGCCACCCACGGGTTCATGGACTTCATGCTGATGATGGGCGTCGCGGGCGAGGGCCGGAAGGCCGACTACGTCGACACCTACGACCTGTTCCACACGATGGAGGCGTACTTCACCTGGTACCCAGAAGCAGGCCCGAAATGAACTCCCATTCCATCATGAGCCGCCTGGTGCAGCCGAAACAGTCGGAGAACGAAGTCGAGCGACATGCCACTCCGGCATCCACCACACGCATCTTGCTTTTTTGTAAAGTGCCGGTCATGCGGACGGCGTACAAGTGCCGGGCCTACCCCGACCCTGAGCAGGCGGCCATGTTCGGCCGCACGTTCGGCTGCGTCCGTCTGGTCTGGAACAAGACACTTGCCGAACGCCGGCGCGCCTACCGCACCGACGGCAAGCGCACCTCCTACAAGGAGACCGACGCCGCGCTGACCATGTGGAAGAAGACCGAAGAGCTGGCGTTCCTAAGCGAGGTGTCGTCGGTCCCTCTGCAGCAGGCACTGCGGCACCAGCACGCCGCGTTCGCCAACTTCTACGCCGGACGCGCTCGCCACCCGCGATTCAAGTCGCGGCACTCCCGCCAGTCCGCGCATTACACCCGCTCGGCTTTTCGGATGAAGAACGCCGAGTTGTGGATGGCCAAGAGCACTGCGCCGCTTAAGTTCGTGTGGTCGTTCGACGATGTGGACCCGGCCACCCTCACCCCCACCATGGTGGTGATCTCGCGTGATCCGGACGGCCGCTGGTACGTGACCTTCGCTGCCGACATCGACACCCCCGAAGCCCTGCCCGCCGCCGGGCACGCCATCGGCATCGACCTGGGCGTAAAGGACTTCGCCGTCACCAGCGACGGGGACCGTGTCGCCAACCCCCCCGGCATCTGGAGCGCAAGGCCGCGAACCTGGCTCGGTACCAGCGGCGGATGGCCCGGAAGCAGCCCGGGTCGGTCAACCGCCGCAAGGCCAAGGAGAAGGTCGCCCGCGCCTGCCGCAAAGTCCGGAACGCCCGGCGAGACTTCCTACACCGCACCAGCACCGACCTCATCCGCCGGGCGGACGTGATCGTGATCGAGGACCTCGCGGTCGCCAACATGGTGCGCAACCGCAGCCTTGCCCGTGCCATCTCCGACTGCGGGTGGGGAGAGTTCCGCCGCCAGTTGGAGTACAAAGCCGAGCGTGCCGGGCGCACCCTGGTCGTGATCGACCGGTGGTACCCCTCGTCCAAGACCTGCTCGGCCTGCGGCCACCTGCTGGATGAGTTGAGCCTGTCGACCCGGCGCTGGACGTGTCCGGGCTGCCGCACCCGGCATGACCGGGACCACAACGCGGCCAAGAACATTCTTGCGGCTGGTCGAGTCGCAGCCGGAGGCGGCGCCTCCGGCGATGTCTGTGGAGCTGATGTCAGACGGCAGGGGTCCTCCCTTCCGCGGTCGGCCGCGAAGCAGAAACCCCTACAGCGCGAGCCGTAGGAGTCCCTCCCCGCGGGGAGGCGACGAAGTCAACTGGTATCCGAACGGAGCGGACGCGTGAGCAAGTACCTGCTGAACAAGTTCCTCTACACCGTCGACCGCGACCCCGTCCTCGTCGAGCGCTACCGGGAGGAGCCGGAGGCGACCGTGGCCTGGTGGGAGGAGGAGCAGGCCAACCGCATCATCAACTGCCACGGCGGCGAGTCGTCCACCTGGCTGCGGTTCGAGGACGACGAGCGGGCGGCGCTCGCCGGGCACGACTACCCGAAGCTGTTCGAGCTGGGCGCGCACCCGTTCCTGACGCTGACGCTGTTCATCGCGATGTTCGAGCGCGACCACGCCGAGCCGCTCGGCTTCCAGCTGGAGTACGCGCGGCGGCTCGGGCACTTCGCGCTCCCCTACCCCGACATCGCGACCTGAGCCGATGCGCGCCGCGGAGATCAGGGAGCCCGGCCGCCCGCCCGTCGTGGCGGACCGGACGCCTCCCGTGCCGGGGGACGGCGAGGTCCTGGTGGACGTCCTCGCCGCGCCCATCACGCCGCTCGACCTGCTGTGCGCGAGCGGGACGTCCTACTTCGGGACGCCCGCGACACCGTACGTGCCGGGCGTCCAGGGCGTCGGGACGTCCGGGGGCCGGACGGTCTGGTTCCCGTCCCCGGCCGGGATGGCGCCGGGCGACGGCAGCATGGCCGAGGTCGCGGCCGTCCCGGCGGCGTCGCTCGTCGAGCTGCCGGACGGCGCCGACCCCGTGCGGCTGGCGGCGCTCGGGCTGTCGGCCGTCGCCGCGCACATGGCGCTGACCTGGCGCGGCGAGCTCGCCGCCGGTGAGCAGGTCATCGTGCTCGGCGCGGGCGGGGTCGTCGGCC
>NZ_JBFARO010000058.1:0-50773 GCF_040677125.1 Actinomadura sp. NPDC049382 | reverse complement strand
CAGGTTGAACACCGTGACGGCCAGCCCGTAGCCGCGCTTCGGGTCGGAGTAGATGCCCCGCGCCGCCTGGGTGCAGCCGCCCTTGCCCAGCTCGGGCGTCGACGTCGTCGCGCTCGACGGCGATCCGGTAGCCGGCGGGCAGCCCCTCGACCGGCGCCGCGTCCCCGAGCGCGCGGCGCAGCCGCGACACCTGCGACTGGAGCGCGTTCGCCGCGCCGCTCGGCGGGTCCTCCCCGTAGAGCCCGTCGATGAGCCGCTCCGCCGGGACGAGCCGCCCCGCGTCCAGCAGCAGCATCGCGAGCAGCGCCCGCACCCGGGGTCCGCCGATCGGCACGGCGTCCCCGCCGGCCCGGGCCTCGACCGCTCCAAGGATGGCGAACTGCATGTCCGGATTCTCCCGCACTACCGTGGTGGTCCCGACCCTGGAGGAGCGCCATGACCGAGACCCAGATCGTCACCGACTTCCTCTCCGCGCTCGAGGACCTGGACGTCGACCGCGCCCTGGCCCACGCGGCGCCCGGCATGGTCTACCAGAACGTCCCGCTGCCGCCCGCCCGCGGCCTGCCCGCCGTGGAGAGGACGCTCCGCTCCATGACCCGCTACGGGACGGGCTTCGAGGCCCGCGTCCACAACATCGCCGCGAACGGCCCGGTGGTGCTCACCGAGCGCACCGACGTCCTGGAGCGCGGGACGTGGCGCGCCGAGTTCTGGGTCTGCGGCACCTTCGAGGTGCACGGCGACCGCATCACCCTCTGGCGCGACTACTTCGACTGGACGACGTTCCTGGCCGCCTCCGCCAAGGGCCTCGGCGGCGTCCTGCGCGCCGCCCTCGGCCCCCGCCCGCACCGGCGGCCCACGCCCCGCTGACGCGGCGGGGCGGCCCGCGGATCACACCCGCGCCTGTTCCGGACAACCGCTGGTGAAACGATCTAGCCACTGCCATGATCGTCGCGCGGAGGTGGTGGATCATGGCGGATTCGGGGGCCGGAGCCCGATCGGGGGTGCCGCGGGGGAGGCCCGCCGGGCGCCGTCGCAAGAGGATCTTCATCATCGGTGGGGCCGTCCTGGCGGTGCTCGTCCTGGTCGTGGGCGCGACCGTGGCATGGACGGTCGTCCTGCCGGGCGTGAACGGGCGCGGCGAGCACACGAAGGTGCCCGACGCCCTGTCGGTCCTGGACTCGACGAAGGGCCTCGACCAGCGCATCACGTCCAAGCTGGAGGTCCAGATGGACAGCGGCTGGCGCCGCACCGGCGGCGGGCACTACACCGACAAATCGGAGGCGATGTGGTCGGCGTTCGCCGGACAGGTCCAGGTGAACCTGAGCCTGCACCGCTATAAGGCGACCGCGCTGAAGCCGGGTGCGGACGCCGCGTCCGAGGCCATGGGCAAGGCCGGGGCCAGCGGGACGCGGCAGCCCATCGCGGGGCTGGGGGACGAGGCGTTCGGCGTTCCCGTCACCAGCGGCTACGAGATCCACGTCCGGCACCGGAACGTCACCGTGCACACGTCGTTCGTCGCCCCGGCCAAGTCGTTCGACGACCTGAAGGCCTACGCCCGGCCGATGGCCGAGACCGCCCTGGCCCTTCTTGAGGAGGCCAACCGCTAGCCAGGGGCGTCCCGCCCCCCGGCGGGGACCCGCGCACCGTAGCGCAAACTTGCCAGTATTTCCTGTCACGGTTGCTACAAGCGCCGGTGCCGGGCCGTTCGCGATCATGCCCGGCATGAGACGAGCATGGATGATCGGAGCGGTGGCGGCCCTCGTCGCCGGGCTGGCGGCCGCGCCCGCCCACGCCGGCGAGAGCCCCTGGCGGACGGCGGACGCACCGGGAGGGCTGTGGCCCGAGAGCGGCCTGAACGAGGTGGCCGCGGTCGGCGCGCGGGACGTGTGGGCGGCCGGCTTCGAGGGCCTCGCCTGCGTCGACTGGTCGTGGCCGGGCATGGGCGCGGGCTCGGTGTGCAGCTTCAACGCGGTCGTCCGCCACTGGAACGGCACCGGCTGGGAGAACCGCAACCCGCCCGGCGCCTGGAAACTGGAGACCACGGACCTCGACGCCTCCTCTCCCGAGAACGTCTGGCTCTCCGGCGCCAAGATGGGCGAGGGGTACCTCGCCCGCTGGGACGGCTCCCGGTGGACGCAGATCGCGCTGCCCGAGGAGTGCAAGACCGCGACGTACCTCCAGCTCGAAGCCGTGGACGGCGGCGTCTGGGTCAGCAACGGCTGCCTGGCCCGCTGGCAGAACGGCACCTGGACGACCTACGGCAACACCGTCGGGTTCATCCACAGGACTTACGCGGTCGGCGACACGGAGCTGTGGGGCGCCGGCAGCCTCCTCGGCCCCTACCGGCCCGGCATCGCCCGCTGGGACGGCGACACGTGGGTGCCGGCGGACGACGTCCCGGACGGCTACACCCAGCTGGCGGTGGCGGGCCCCGGCCACGTCTGGGTGGACGGCCCGGGCAAGACCGAGCTGATGCACCGCACCGCCGCCGGCTGGAGCGCCGCTCCCAAGCCGCCGTCCGCCTACCTCGCCTACACCCTCGGCGAGGACGGCTCCCTCTGGACCGGTACAGACCCAAGCAAACCCGGAGCCGTCTTCTACCGCTTCGACGGCGAGCAGTGGCAGACGATCCCGATGCCCGCGCAGACCGGCACCGGCTCCCGCAACCGGGGCGGGTTCGACTACACCGCCCTCCCCGGCACGGGCAACGGCATGATCGCGGTCGGCACGGCCCCGGGCGGCGGCCCCCTCGCGATGACGAACCAGCCGGCCTCCTGACAACGGGCGCGCGCGGGTACTGCGGGCGCGGTAGCGGGGCTCTCGTCCGCGCGCAGGATCCGCACGCGCCGACACCCCGCTAGCGTGCGCGTATGAGCACAGCTTTGTCCGGTGTCTGGCGCCGGACCAGGGGATGGGCGGGCGCGGCCGGTGTGGCGGCGGTGCTCCTGATCAGCGCGCTGACAGGGGAGCACCCCGCCACCGACCTCGACGCGCTCGGATACGCGCTGGTGGTGGTCAGCGGTCTCGTGCTGGCCGCCGGGCGCCGCGCCCCGATCGCCGTCCTGGCCGTCACCGGGCTGTGCGCCGTGGGCTACAGGGCGGTCGGCTTCGACGTGCCCGCCGTCGCGTACCTGGTCGCGGTCTACACCGCCGTGCGCTCCGGGCACCGGATCGTCACCCTGGCCGTCAGCGTCGCGCTGCTGCTCGCCCTGCCCTTCGCGACCATGGCCTCTCCGGCGGACGGGTCGATGAGCGAGGCGTTCGCGCAGGCGCGGGGCGTGCTGGAACTGGCCTGGCTGATCGCCGCCGGCGCCGCCGGGGAGGCGCTGCGGCAGGCCGAGCTGCGGGCGGACGAGGCCGAGCGCACCCGCGAGGAGGCCGCCCGGCTGCGCGCCACGCAGGAGCGGCTGCACATCGCGCGGGAGCTGCACGACTCGCTCACCCACCAGATCTCCATCATCAAGGTGCAGGCCGGGGTCGCCGTCCACCTGGCCCGCAAGCACGGCGAGGAGGTGCCGGAGGCGCTCCTCGCGATCCAGGAGGCGGGCCGCGAGGCGACCCGCGAGCTGCGCGCCACCCTGGAGACGCTGCGGGAGGACGCCGCGCCCCCGCCGCACGGCCTCGACCGCGTCCCCGACCTGGTGGAGCGGGCGCGCACGACGGGCCTGGAGACGACGCTGACGATCGAGGGGCAGCGGCACGAGGTGCCCGCCGCGGTCGACCGGACCGCCTACCGGATCGTCCAGGAGTCGCTCACCAACACCGTCCGGCACGCCGCCGCCGCGACCGCGTCGATCCGGATCGACTACCGGCCGGGCACCCTCGCCGTCCGCGTCGACGACGACGGCAAGGCCAGGCCCGGCGCCGCCCCGGTGCCCGGCGTCGGGCTGCTCGGGATGCGCGAGCGCGTCACCGCCCTCGGCGGCCGGCTCCGCGCCGAACCCCGCGACGAGGGCGGCTTCAGCGTCCAGGCCGAGTTCCCCGTGGGGCGGCCCTCGTGATCCGCGTCGTGCTGTGCGACGACCAGCCGCTGCTGCGCCGCGGTTTCCGGGCGCTGCTCGACGCCGAGGACGACATCGAGGTGGTCGCCGAGGCGGCCGACGGCGCGGAGGGCCTCGAACAGATCGCGAGGCACCTGCCCGACATCGCCCTCGTCGACATCCAGATGCCCGTCATGGACGGGATAGAGACGACCCGCCGCATCGCCGCCGACCCGGCGCTCTCCGGCGTCCACGTCGTCATCCTGACCAACTACGGCCTCCACGAGTACGTCTTCAACGCGCTGCGCGCCGGCGCCGCCGGATTCCTCGTCAAGGACATCGAGCCGGAGGACCTCCTGCACGCGGTGCGGGTCGCCGCGCGCGGCGACGCCCTGCTCGCGCCGTCCATCACCCGGATGCTGATCAGCCGCTACGTCGCCCGGCCGCTCGACGCGGGCGGCGGCGCCGGCCTGGAGGAGCTGACCAACCGCGAGCGGGAGGCCGTCACCCTGGCCGGGCACGGCCTCACCAACGACGAGATCGCCCACCGCATGGCGATCAGCCCGCTGACCGCCAAGACCCACATCAACCGGGCCATGACGAAGCTGGGCGCGCGCGACCGCGCCCAGCTCGTCGTCCTGGCCTACGAATCCGGCCTGGTGGCCCCCAGCGGCCGCTGAGAGGTCAGACCCGCACCCGCTCCGCGGCCGGTTCGGGCGGCGTCGCCACCGCCGCCCGCCGTCCCGGCATCCACCAGTTCGCCTTGCCGCACAGCTCCATCACAGCCGGCACCAGGACCATCCGGACCACGGTGGCGTCGATGAGCACGGCGACCGCCATGCCGAGGCCGATCTGCTTGACCGCGACGTCCGGGCCGAGCAGCGACGTCGTGAAGACGGCGACCATGATGGCGGCCGCGGCCGTGATGACCTTCGCGGTCCGGCCGAGCCCCCGCGTGACGGCCCGGCGGGTGTCGCCGCACCGCTCGTACTCCTCCCGGATCCGCGAGATCAGGAAGACCTCGTAGTCCATGGACAGCCCGAACAGCAGCGGGAACATCATCATCGGCACCCAGGTCGTGACCGGCATCTCGGTCGGGAAGCCGAAGAGCGAGCCGAGCCACCCCCACTGCACCACCGCGACCAGCACGCCGTAGGCGGCGCCGATCGACAGCAGGTTCAGCACGGCCGCCTGCACCGCGATCGTGACCGACCGGACCAGCGCGACCAGCAGCACCAGCGACAGCGCGATGACGACCCCGATCATCAGCGGCAGCCGCGCGCCGATGTCCTCGGAGAAGTCGATCGTGCCCGCGTTCGGCCCGCCCACGTGGACGCCGTCGGGCAGCACCTCGTCCCGCAGCTCGTGCACCAGGTCCGCGGTCGCCTCGTCCTGGTACCCGGTCTTGGGGAAGGCGAGGAACGCGGCGGCCTTCCCGTCCCGGCTGACCTCCGGCGGCGTGACGTAGGCGATCCCGTCCTGCCCGCCGACCGCGCCGGCGACGGCGCGCAGGTCCGTGTTCGCGGACGCGAACACCAGCGGCGCCCCGAACCCCGGCCCGAACCCCTCGGTGAGGATCTCGTGCGCCGCGTAACTGCTCCGGTCATGGGGCTGGACGCTCGCGTCCGGCAGGCTCAGCCGCATCGACAGCGCCGGAGCGGCCAGCACCAGCAGCCCCGCGCCGGCCAGCACCACGGCGGCCAGCGGCCGGCGCTGCACCGCGCCGGCCCACCGCTCGGCGAGCGGCCGCCGCTCCCGGACGCGCCGCACCGCGCCGATCCGGCGCCCGGTGAAGCCGAGGAACGCCGGCACCAGCGTCACCGAGGCCGCCATCGTGACCAGCACGGTCACCGCCGCGGCCACGGCCACGCCCGTCATCAGCCGCTGCCCCATGGCGGTCAGCCCCAGCAGCGCGATCACGACGGTCAGCCCGGCGAACAGCACCGCGTGCCCCGCCGTGGTGATGGCCTTGACCACGGCCCCCTCCGGCTCGTCGCCGTCCGCCAGGCCCTCCTTGTACCGGGTCACGATGAACAGCGCGTAGTCGATCCCGACCCCGAGCCCGACCAGCGCCGCGACGAGCACCGTGAAGTCCGGCGACGGCACCAGGTGCCCCACCAGCTTGATCAGGGCGATCCCGCCGGTGATCGCCATCAGCGCGGTCACGATCGGCAGGCCCATCGCCACCAGCGACCCGAACGCGATGAACAGGATCATCGCCGCCGCGAGCACGCCCACGCTCTCCGCGGGCCCCTGCGGCGGCGTCTCCGCCTTCTCCGCCATGTCCCCGGCCAGCCCGAGCACCACACCGCCGCCGGACGCCTCCTTCACCGCGTCCACCAGCGGCTCGACGTCGGACTTCGCCGGGTCCACGTCCGTCAGCGGAACGGTCGTCCGCGCGATCCGCCGGTCCTTCGTCACCAGGCTCGCGTCCGTGTACGGCGACACGACGGGCCCGGTGACGGGCGAGGCGTCCAGCTCCGCGACGACCTTCTCGACCGTCCTGCGCGCGGCCGGGTCGTCGAGCCCCTTCTCCGCCTTGACCGCCAGCGTGAGCGTGTCCCCCTGCCGCTCGGGGAAGTGCTTCTCGATCAGCGCCTGCGCCTTGGCGGACCCGGAGTCCCCGCCGGTGAAGTCGTTGTCGGACTGCGCGCCGTACCCGAACCCGGCGAACGCCACGGCGATCACCCCGGCCACCCACAGCAGCAGCACCAGTCGGCGGCGCCGGTAACAGAACCGGGCGAGTCCCGCCAGAGCCCCGCCCGCGGGGGGAGCCTCGGTTGGCATCATCGTCTCCTCGAGTCATTGAGCGTCCCGCCCAATGCTCGCGATCGAACCCCCGCCCCGTCGTCGCCCCAGAGCAGGCAAAACCCACCCCGCCCTACCGCCCCCGAAGTACTCCCCCCGCAGTACTCACCGGTTCGAGCCGGACGCGGAAGTGCCGGAGGACGGGGGCCTGCTCGGTGATGCGGTAGCCGGGGACGCTGCCCGGGTCGCCGGCGATCCGGGCGAGGACGTCGCCGACATGGTCGAGGTGCCCGCGGGTGTAGACCCTGCGCGGCAGGGCGAGCCGGACCAGTTCGTACGGCGCGCTGATGACCGGTTCGCCCTGCTCGTCCTCCCGGCCCAGATACAGCGAGCCCAGTTCGACCGAGCGGATGCCGCCCTCCAGGTACAGCTGGCAGGCCAGCGCCTGCCCGGGGAAGCGGTGCGCGGGGATGTGCCGCAGCAGGCGCCCGGCGTCGAGGTAGATCGCGTGCAGCCCCGGCGGCTCGACGATGCCGACGCCCGCGGCGCGGGCGCGTCCGGCCAGATGCCCGGCGGCCTGCTCGCGGGAGGCGAGGTAGTCGGGGTCGAGCGCCTCGGCCAGCCCGAGCGCCATCATGTCCAGGTCGCGGCCCGCCAGCCCGCCGTACGTGGGGAACCCCTCGGTGGCGATCAGGAGCAGCTCGCACCGCTGGGCGAGCGCGCTGTCGCGCAGCCCCAGGAACCCCCCGACGTGGACGATCCCGTCCTTCTTGGCGCTCATCAGGCAGCCGTCGGCCAGCCGGAACGCCTCCTGCGCCACCTGCCGGGGCGTCCTGCCGCGGTGGCCGTCCTCCCGGCGGGTGACCAGCCAGGCGTTCTCGGCGAACCGGGCCGCGTCCAGGAACAGCGGGACGCCGTGGCGGCGGCACACCGCGGCGGTCTCGGCGAGGTTGGCCATGGAGACCGGCTGGCCGCCGCATCCGTTGTTCGTGACCGTCATCAGCACCAGCGCGACGCGGGACGCCTCCGGGCCGTCGAGAACGGCCCGCAGCGCCTTGATGTCGATGTTCCCCTTGAACGGCCCGGGGCCGTCCAGGTCACGCGACTGCGGGCAGGGAAGGTCGCGGGCCTCACCGCCGGCGAGTTCCACATTGGCGCGGGTCGTGTCGAAGTGCGTGTTGCTGAGGGTGAGTCTGCCCGGCCCCGCCAGGGTGGAGAACAGGATGCGTTCGGCGGCGCGGCCCTGGTGCACCGGCAGGATGTGCGGATAGGACGTCAGTTCCTCGACGGCGTCGCGGAAGCGGTGGAACGACGCCGACCCGGCGTAGGACTCGTCGCCCGCCATCGCCGCCGCCAGCTGCCCGGCCGACAGGGCCCCGGTGCCGGAATCCGTGAGGAGGTCGATGGTGACCTCCTCGGCGCGCAGGTCGAACAGGTTGTAGTGCACCCGCCGCAGCGCCGCCTCGCGCTGCGGCCGCGTCGTGCGCGGCAGGGGTTCGACGGCCTTGATCCGGTACGGCTCCATCGGCCCGGTCACCGCCCCGCCAGCATGGGGCCGGGCTCACCGCCGCCGGGCGCGCCGAGCACGCTCCGGCGGGCGGGCTTGACCCGGTACGCCTCCGAGGACAGGTAGACCGTCACGCGGGGCGGGCAGCGGTCGGCGTGGGCCAGCGTCAGGTAGGCGATCAGCCCCACACCGGCGTCCAGGGAGCGGGACGTCAGGCCGGCCAGCGCCCTGTCCAGAGGCCGGTCGTCGATGCCGTACCGGCGCAGCGCGTCCACCGCGCGGTCCCTGGCCTGCCGGTCGTCCTGGACGTAGTCGCGTACGGGGACGTGCACGGAGTAGCCGCTGGGCCGGTCGGGACACGCCCGCGTGAACGAGAAGCAGGAGACGAGCGGCCGCCGCCGCAGCCGCCGTTCGCCGGCGACGAGGCCGATGAACTCCTCCACCCGTCCGGGGTGGTCTCCCGCCACGGCGCGGGAGACGCCGGCGGCCTCCGCGGCGGAGAAGTCCCGGTGCCTCACATAGACCTTGACCCGCGGAGCGGGCCAGGCTCCCAGGTCCAGCGCGAAGAACAGGAAGTCCTCGGGACGGCCGGCCTGGCGCCGCAGCGCGGCGAACGCGTTCCCGAACCCCAGGCGGGCGAGCGCCTCGGCCACGGCATCGGCCGCGCGCCCCGGGCCGTCCGCCGCGGGGTTGAGATAGACCTTCGCCCGGGGGCGGCCGTCCGGGAACTCCAGGGCCAGCCACAACGCGAACGGCCCGTGCGGGACGGCGGGGAAGAAGATGTCGGAGAGCGTGCGCAGGCGGGCGCACGACAGGACGCCGCGCCCGGCCAGCCGCTCGGCCGCCCGGAGCCCGATGCGGCCGCTGCGGACCATGTCGTCGGTGTAGCCGGGCTCCAGCAGCACCCGGGGGACCGGCGCCGCGCCGGGAGAGAAGGCCAAGGACAGCTCCACCGGCGAGTGGTCGTCGGACACGAAGCTCCGCGCATTCGGCGGATCCAGCAGCGACAACGGCGCGAGCGGTTCCAGCATGGTGTCCAGCAGGCCCAAGGCCGCGTCCTTCCCGGTTCCGGCCGCTTCGCAGAGCGCCGCCGTCTGCCGCCGCACATGCTCGCCGAGCCGGGGGCCGGGGCCGCCCGGTGAGCCTTCACTGTCCCCGAGCACGGGACCTCCCAGATCAAGGACCGGGCCGCCGCCCGGTTCGGTGTCGCGCCGCCGGCGTGCTGGGCGGGGGCCTCCGCGGCCGGCGCGCTTTCCGGTGCCACAGGGCGACGATCGCCGAGCGGGCTGTCGCGCCGGTCGCTCAGCGGTCGCGCACCGGTCGCCCGGCGGTCACGCGCCGGTCACCTCTCGCCGGGCTCCCGGCGGAAGGGCGAGATCTCGTCCACCACGGCCAATGCCAGGTCGACGCAGTCCTCGGCCGTGTCGCCGCTCTTCCATGCCTCCGCGTACGACTCCTCGCAGAGTGCACCGCGCACCAGGCGCTCGGCCTCGGCGTGCGCGGCCTGGAACGGCGCGAGGCCGATCATCGCGACTCCCGTCGCCGTCCGCATCCGGTGCGCGGCGCCCAGCAGCACGGCCGAGTGCCGGTGGTGCCCGATGGCGGCGGCCGTCCACGCCAGGGCCTCCACGTCCCACACCGGCCCCCACTCGTCCTCGACGGACCGCTGCCGGACGACGGCGTCCCGCAGGAGCGGCAGGGCCCGGACGGGCTTGCCGTGCCACAGCTCGGCGAGCCCTGTGGACCACAGCGCCCAGGAGGCGAGCCACGTGGCCCGCGCGGTCTCGGCCTCCGCGCGGAACACCTCGCAGGCGTGGAAGGCGGTGTCCCGGGTGCCGAGGAAGACGGCGGACATGGCCCAGAACATGGTGGCCATGAGGGCGTCGCCCGGACGGTCCGCCGCCGTGAACCCCTCCCGGGCGCGGGCCAGCAGGTCGAGTGACCGCGCGTCGCTCTGGATCAGCAGGTCGTGAACGCCTTCGAGGTAGGCCGACTCGGGGGAGTGTGGGCCGACCGAGGCGCGGCACTGCGCCATCGCGGCGGGCACCGCCGCCCGGTCCCCCTGGACGATCACCAGGAAGGCCCGCATCGCCGCCGCGTGCGCGCACACCGCCGCCGGCGGCCGGTCGGACCGGGCCGACAGCCGCTCCAGCCAGCGGCGGCCCTCACCCATCGTGCCGCTGAAGAACCACGACCGCGCCCGGATGAGACCGACCGCGATCTCCAGCCCGGTGCCGGCGTGCCCGGGGGCGCCGGCGCAGAACTCCAGGGCGGCGCGGAGGTCGGGCAGTTCGCGGCGCAGCCGCCGCAGCCAGGCGACCTCGTCCGGCCCGTACCACTCGGTGGCGGCGCGGACCGTGAGATCGCGGTAGTGCCGGCTGTGCCGGTCCCGCATCTCGTCCTGGCCGCCCAGCTCCCGGAGGCTCCGCCACCCGTAGCCCCGGATGGTCTCCAGCATGCGGTAGCGGGTCCCGCCCCCGGTGTCGCCCGCCATCACGATCGACTTGTTGACCAGGCCCGCGAGCAGATCCATCACCTCGTCGCGGGCGATGCCCTCGCCCGCGCAGACCGCCTCGGCCGCCTCCAGGTCGAACCCGCCCGCGAAGACCGACAGCCGCGCCCACAGCAGCCGCTCGCCGGCGGTGCAGAGCTCGTGGCTCCAGTCCACCACGCCGCCCAGCGTCTGCCGGTAGCGGCCGCCGGTGCGGGCGCGGGGCATCGACAGCAGCCGGAAGCGGTCGTCCAGGCGCGCGAGGATCTCCTCGACGCCGATCGAGCCGAGCCGCACCGCCGCCAGTTCGATGGCGAGGGGGATGCCGTCCAGGCGGCGGCACAGCTGGACGACCGCGTCCCGGTTGCGGGCGGTGACGGCGAAACCCGGTACGGACGCGGCGGCCCGGTCGGCGAGGAGCCGGACGGCGTCCGCGCGGCCGGCGGGCCCGTCCGCGGCGCCGCGCCGCGCGCCCTCCTCGCCCGGGACGGCGAGGCCCGGGACCACGAGCACGTGCTCGCCCGGCACGCCGAGCCGCTCCCGGCTCGTCGCGAGGATCCGCAGGCCGGGCGCCGCCCGCAGCAGCCGCAGCGCCAGCGCGGCGACGGCCTGGACCAGGTGCTCGCAGTTGTCCAGGACGAGGAGCACGCACCGGTCGCGCAGATGGTCGGCCACCGCGTCGGCCGGGGCGCGCGCCGACTGGTCGCGCAGGCCGAGCGACTCGGCGACCGTCCGGTCCAGCTGCTCGGCGTCGGTCCGCGGCGCGAGCACGGCCAGGTCGGCGAGCCACGTCCCGTCGGGGAACGACGAGGCGGCCTCGGCCGCGACCCGCAGCGCCAGCCGCGTCTTGCCCACCCCGCCGACTCCGGTCATCGTGACGAGCCGGGCGCCGTCGAGCGTCCGCCGGGCCTCCGCCAGCAGGCGCTCGCGGCCGACGAAGGTGGTCGTCTCGGCCGGCAGGTTCCCCGGCCGGCGGGTTCGCGGCTCCGCGCCGGGGCCGGGCGCCGGGCGGAGCTCGGGGGCCGCGGCGAGGATCCGCCGGTGCAGGTCCTGCAGCTCCGCCCCCGGATCGATGCCCAGCTCGTCCGCGAGCAGCGCGGTGACCGTGCGGTAGCACTCCAGCGCCTCCGCCTGCCGGCCGCACTGGTAGAGCGCCCGCATGCGCTGGGCCCAGAAGCGCTCGCGCAGCGGATGCGTCCCGATGAGGTTGCGCAGCTCCGGAAGCACGTGGGCGGCGCGGCCCAATGCCAGATCGGCGTCGATGCCCAGCTCGACAGCGTCCAGGCGCTGCTCGGTCAGGGCTGGGACGACGCCCTGCAGCAGGTCGGGCGGCAGGTCCGACAGGGGCTCGCCCCGCCACAGCCCCAGCGCCTCCCGCAGCAGGGCCGCCGCGCGGCCGGCCGCGCGGCCCGCCTCCAGTTCGGCGCGCCCCTGCCGGACGAGCGCGCCGAACCGGTGCAGGTCCAGGGCGTCCGGCTCGACCTCGACCAGGTAGCCCCGGGGGTGGGTCAGCACGATCCCGGCACCGCCCTCGCCGAGCGCGCGCCGCAGCCGCATCACGTAGTTCTGCAGGGTGTTCCGGACCTGCGCCGGCGGGCTCTCGCCCCACAACCGGCCCGCCAGCGTGTCGACGGGCACGACGTGACCGGCGTCCACGAGCAGGGCGGCCAGCAGGAGCCGGAGCTTGGTCGCGCCGATCGGCAGCGGCACCCCGTCCCGCCGGACCTCCAGGGGCCCGAGCACCCCGAACTCGTGCCGCACCCGCATCACGCAATAGTAAACGATCCGTCACTTTGACGTCGCTATAAGTAATCGCAGTACCGTGAATTCTGTCGAGAGGATGTTGTGAACGTGATCAACTAATGAATCGGCGAATGCTCGACGCGCGATGGTGACCGCTGCCGGCGGCGACGTGAATCAGATCAACCGGCGTGGTAGGCACTAGGGTGATGCCGGTCCTGAAGGTCGGCTGAAGGGAGCGCCGGTGGCGAACGACGCGACGGTGACCGCGGCGGACATCGCCCGCCTGGCCGCGGTGGGACGCGCGGCCGTGAGCAACTGGCGCCGCCGGCACGACGACTTCCCCCAGCCCGTCGGCGGGACGGCGGTCAGCCCGACGTTCTCCCTCACCGAGGTGGAGGACTGGCTGCGCGGCCAGGGCAAACTCGCCGACTCGCCCGTCCGCGAACGCGTCTGGCAGACGCTCCGCTCGGCAGCCTCCGAGGGCATGGACCTCGCCGACGTCCTCACGTTCGCCGGCGCGTTCCTGCTCCATCTGCGCGCGCGCCCCGGCCGCTGGGCGGAACTGTCGGACGCCCCGGACGCGGAGATCGCGCGCGTCCTGCCCGACGAGATTGCGCACACGCTGCCCGGCGCCGTACCCGCGCCGCCGTCGCCTGGCCCGATCGTCCGCGCCCTGTCGCAGCTCGTGGACGAACTGGGCGTTGCCGAGACCTTCGAGTTCCTGCGCACCCGCTACCTGGAGCACCACAGCCGCCGCGTGTACGTGACACCGGAACCGGTCGTCCGGCTGATGCTCGAACTGGGCGGGCCCGCGCGCACTGTCCTCGACCCCTCCTGCGGGACGGGCGCCTACCTGAAGGCCGCCCAGGCGCTGTTCAAGGACGTCGAGCGGCTCCTCGGCCAGGAGATCGACGACACGACGGCGCGCATGTCCGCGATCCAGCTCGCGCTGCGCGGCGCCCCCGCCGAGGTCTGCCCCGGCGACTCGCTCCTCGCCGACGCCTTCCCCGGGCGGACGGTCGACCTCGTCGTCTCCAACCCGCCGTTCAACGACCGCGGCTGGGGCTACGAGCAGCTGACGGGCGACCCGCGCTGGGAGTACGGCCTGCCGCCGCGCATGGAATCAGAGCTCGCCTGGATCCAGCACGGCCTCGCCCACGTCGAGCCAGGGGGGCATGTCGTCATGCTCCTGCCGCCGGCTGTGGCGGTCCGCCGCTCCGGGCGCCGCGTCCGTGCCGAACTACTCCGGCGTGGGACGCTCCGGGCCGTCATCGGCCTGCCCCCGGGCGCGGTGCCGAACATGGCCGTCGCGCTGACCGTGTGGGTTCTCCGCCGTCCGGCCCCTGGCGACACACCCGCGGACGACGTCCTGATGGTCGACACATCGTCCGACCCCGACAACTTCCGGCAAACCGCCCTGGACGCCTGGCGCCGCTACGCGAAGGGCAAGCCCCCAGGGACGGACTCCAGCGTCGTCGTGCGCATCATCGACCTGCTGGACGACGAAGTCGATCTCACCCCCGCCCGCTACCTGCCGCAGCGGAGCGCACCGACGGCGGAAGGCTCGTTCGTCGCCGCCCGCGAACGCCTAGAGAATCAGGCCGCCGAACTACCGCGCGTGGTCGCCGAACTGTCGTCCCTCACGCAGGCTCGCGCGCGCGCCGACGTCCCTATGACCACCATTGGTGAGCTGGCCAAGGCGGGCGTGGCGGAGATACTCCGTCCCCCTGCCAAGGTCCGGATGGGCGAAGGGAACGTGCCCGTCCTGACCCTGGACGACGTCGCTCTAGGACGGCAGCCCACGGGAACTGCCGCCCCCGACCCCGACCACGTCGAGGTGGCCCCCGGCGACATCGTCGTCTCGCTGTCCGCACGCCATCCCGTGGCCCGCGTCATCACCGAGGAGGGCCCGGTGCTCGGCCCTGGCCTCGCCCTCGTGCGCGCCGACCCGGCCCGCACCGACCCCGACTTCGTCGCCGGCTGGCTGCTGCTCGGCGCGCAGGGCGCCCGGCTGCGCAGCTCGACGTCCTCCGCCCGCTTCGACGTCCGCCGCGCCCGCCTGCCCCGCCTCACCCTGGACGAGCAGGCCGAACTCGGGCGGGCGTTCCGCAAGCTCACCGAGCTGGAGGCCGCCCTCCGCGACACCCACCGCCTCGGCGCCGACGTCCTGCGCCTCGGCCTCGAAGGGCTCGGTGCGGGCACCCTCCACCCGTCCGACTGACGCCGGTACGCTGCCTGCACGGGCCAGTGGAGGTGGGCGTTGCGGCGGGGCGATCTCCTCGGAGAACGCGAACGGTACGAACTCGACCAGGCGATCGGGCGCGGCGGGATGGGCGAGGTGTGGCGCGCCTACGACCGCTTCCTCGACCGGCGCCTCGCCGTGAAGTTCACCAGCGTCTCGGACGAGTCCCTCGTCGGCCGGTTCGAGCAGGAGGCCCGCAGCACGGCCTGGTTCGAGCACCCCGGCGTCCCCACCGTCTACGACTTCGGCAGCCACGACGGATGCTTCTACCTCGTCATGCAGTACGTCGATGGCACGACGATCGACCATGTCCTCGACGCCGAGGAGAGGCTCTCCGTCTCCTGGGCGTCGCTGATAGCCGCCCAGGTGTGCGCGGTGCTGAACGTCGCGCACCGGCGTCCGCTCGTCCACCGCGACCTCAAGCCCAGCAACCTGATGCTGTGCCCGGACGGCTCGGTGAAAGTCCTCGACTTCGGCGCCGCAGTGGGTCTCGGCCCAGGCGACGTACGCCGCACCACCACCGGCCTTGGCGCTCCCTACACGCCGGGCTACACGTCCATGGAGCAGGTGTACGGCAGCCCAGGCCCGCAGAGCGACCTGTACTCCCTCGGCTGCGTCCTCTACGAGATGCTCACCGGACGCCAGGTCTTCCCAGGCGCCACCCCCTACGAGGTCCTGCGCCGCCACGAAGACGAGGCCCCGACCCCACCGAGAGCACTCAACGCCGCCGTTCCACTCGCACTCGACGCCCTCGTCCTGCAACTCCTCGCTAAGCAGCCAGGAGACCGCCCAGCCGACGCGGACGACGTGTACCACCGTCTCCTGCAATTCGTCTCGTCCCTGGAGCCGCTGCCGGGGATCGTCGACACGATCGCCCCGCAGCACCTCTACGCGACGGCCGTCAGCCGCATCCGCCTCACCGGCAGAACCTCGACCACCCGCTCCGAAGAACCCATCGAACCGCCAGAACCGGTAGAACTCCCGACGTTCGACGAGGTCGTCCAAGCGCGCGCGGAAGCCGGCGACCTGGCCGACGCGGGCCGCTACACGCAGGCGGCCGAACTCCTCTCCGGCCTGACCGAACCCGCCCGCCTCGCCCTCGGCGACGACGACCCCGAGTACATGGGGCTCCGCCTGGACCTCGCCGAAGCGCTCTTCCAGGGCGGCGACTACCGGCGCGCCGTCCACGCCTATCGCGCCGCCGCCGTCACCCTGTCCGAGGTCTCCGGACCGGACGACCCCGACGTCCTGGCCTGCCGCGAGCAGGAGGCCGTCTGCCAGGCATACCTCGGCGCCACGGGCACGGCCCTGACCCACCTCCGTGAGCTCCTGGACGACCTCACGCCCGGCAGCCCCTACGACCCCCTCACACTGCGCGTCCGCGAACGCATAGCCCGCCTAGAACTCGCCGCGGGCCGCACCAGCGAAGCCCGCAAGGAACTCACCGAACTCCTGTCCGACCTGACGGGCCTGTACGGCGACGACCACCCGCAGGCGGTCGGCCTACAGGCCCTCCTGCACGACCTCAGCCAGGCAGGAACGGGCTAGGCGACCCCGAGTACGACACGTACAGGTGGTCCCGCGCGCGCGTGGACGCCACGAACAGCAGGCACCGCTCCTTCTGGACGTCCTGTGCATGCGCCTTCGGGTCCTCGCCCTCCGGAGTGACGGCCTTCGCCGACGGCAGCGACTTCTCGTCCGCCCCGATGACGGCGATGCACCGGAACTCCAGGCCCTTCATCTTGTGCATCGACCCGACCTGCACGCCCGGCGACTTGCTGGGCACCTGGTAGGCGGTGATGCCGGCCTCCTTCAACCGCTTCGCCGCCTTGCGCGCCACCCACACGTACCGCGCCGCGACCCCGATCGCGCCCGCCTCCACATCGGCGTCCAGCCACGCCCGCACCTGTTCGACGAGCCCGTCCAGTTCGGCGTCCATGTCCGGATACGCCTTCACCACGGGCCGCCGCCCGTGCATCGGCGACCGGTACCCGTCCAGCGTGTCGGCCGAATCGTCGAGCCCCTGCGCCGGCGAATGCCCCAGCAGCGGCACCGACCACGCCAGGATCTCCTGCGTCGTCCGGTAGTTGATCTTCAGCTTGGTGCTGCGGCCCCGCACGTTGATGCCGAGGCTGGCCAGCGACACGTGGCTGTCGTAGATGCGCTGGTGCGGGTCCCCGACGATGAACAGGTCATCCGGCCCCTCCTTGACGAGCCGCCGCAGCAGCCGCCACTGCGCCGTGTGGATGTCCTGCGCCTCGTCGATGACGACATGGTCGTACTCGGGGCCGTCCACCAGCTCGGCGGCCTCGTTGGCCAGCTGATGGAACGTCGACTTGCCCTCGGCGGCCAGCCCGTCCACCACATGCCCGATCGCGCGCCACACCACCGCCCGCTGGGCCTTCCCGAGCGGAACCCCGCGCCCCGCCCGCGTGCACGCGAGATACTCCTCCTCGCTCTCCAGCCCCTGCGCCAGGACGATCTGCTCCCACTCCCGCTCCAGGAACGTCGGCGAGAACGGCGTCCCGTCCGCCGCCTCCTCCCACAGCGGCTCCAACACGTCCGCACTCGCGATACCGGGCTTGTGGTGCCGCCCGACGATCGAGTACGAAAGCGCATCCACATTCTTCACCTGGATCCGCCCGCGCACCTCGGCGTCATCGACGAGCAGGTCCAGCTGCTTCTCCAACGCCTCGGAGAGATTCCGCGTGAACGTCGTCAGCAGGACACGCCCGCCCTTTCCCGCGAGGAACTTCGCCCGGTGCAGCGCCGTCACGGTCTTCCCCGTCCCGGCACCGCCCGTCACCTGAGCCGGACCGCTGTAAGAAGGCCGGAGCGCGACCCGCCGCTGCACGGGATGCAGAAAAATCCGCCACGTGTCGAAGGGGTGCTCGAGAATGTCGCGCAGTTCCTCGGGCCCATTGACGAAAACGACCTGCCCGGGCGTCCGCCGCATGGCCGTCACCAGGTCGTCGGGGTCGACCGCCGCGGGCTTCTCCTCGGCCGGCAGATACTTCGCGACCTCTTCCCACGCCTGCTGGACGCTCAACCCCTGCGCCAGCGCCAGAAGCGCCATGTACTGCGGCTCCGGAAGCAGCTTCTCCAGCGCCAGCAGATGCGCGTCCTCTGTCAGCACCCGGACGAGCGGGAGCACGTCCTTGTCGACCCCGAGCCGCACCAGGTCCTTCTCGAAAACGTGCCCCAGCAGCCGGAAGACCTTCCCCTCCGCGGCCTGCTCCAGCGCCGGCGACAACTCCTCCAGCGCGGCCTGGTCCCGCACCTCCAGCACGCCGATCGCCTGGTTCACCGAGAACTTCCTGCTCCGCGCCCATTCGATCGCGTCGTCATGCGCCATCACGGCCAGCAGGCAGTACACGTCCCCCTTCTCGGGAGCCAGCACCACCCCGCGCCAGAACTGGTCGATCCGGATCGTCCGGATCCGCGGATCCTTGGCGTTGTTGAGCTTCTCCAGGTGCAGTCCCGCATGCGTATGCTCCGCGAACTTCCCGATGGCCGCGTCCACGCCCTTGCGCACCTTCGGCTCGAGCTTGGCGTACTGCGGCAGGAACGAGTTCGCAATGGCCAGCTGGGCCACCCCTGCACCGCCCTTTCACCCCACCTGACCCCGCGTCAGGTCCGAACATCCTAGAAGCGCCCCGCCCCCCGAATTGTTTGAACCGCGTACAACCCCCCGTCCGCCTCCGGACAACCACGGAACTCAACCGCAACCGGCAACAGACCGCCGCCGTCACCGCGTGTTCCAGCGCCACCGGTGCGGCGCCGCTCACCGGGTTCGTCATCGTCGGTCGTCCTCAGAACGGGGGCGGATCATCGTCCGCGTCCGGATCGGCGATGTCGTCGGACACCGCTTCGGCGCGGTCGCTCACCCGGCCGGACACGCTCAGGACCTCTCCGGTGCGGGGGTCGATGCGCACGCCGTCCACGACGATCGGCGCCTTCGGGTCGCTCGGGGCGCGGTCGGGGCACCACTGGCCGACCGGGCACGTCCCGCACCACGGTCCCGGATCGGGACGGAACACGGTGTCGGCGTGCCATCCGGCGGTCATCCGCCTGATCACCCGCGCGGCGGCCTCCCGCACGGCGGGGTTCGCGACGTCGAACGACAGAACCTCCGCCGCGCCCGGCGTCATCGTCTCCAGCTCGACGGTGCCGGTCCCGTCCCCGCCGAGTACGCCGTGCTCGATCAGCCGGACGGCCAGCGCCAGCTGCGGCACCCGCGTGAACACCTCGTCGGCCTCGCCACCCGGCGCCGCCATGCGGGTCGTCTTCTGCTCCCGGTAGACGACGCGCCCGTCCACCTCGCGGATCAGGTCGGGGTAGGCGACGACGACCACCTCGGCCGCCGGATCGTACGCCGCCACGGTCGGCTCCGTGACGACATCGCCGACGGCGCCCGCCATGGGGCAGGCGGCAAGATGCGAAACTAGGTAAGGCCGCGCATCCCGATACTCCTCCGGGGTCATGATCCGTGCCGCCAGGCCGAGGTCGTCAGCGTCAGCATCCGGAAGGTCGGCGAGGACGCACGCGCGCGCGGGGTGCCGGGCGTGCGCCGCCTCCAGCCACTGGTGGACGGCCCGGCCGCGCCGCGCCGCCGAACCATCGGACCACGCCGCCGCCGGCAGGTGGAGTTCACGCAGGTGAGCCTGCGCCGGGCAGATGAGGTACTGACGCCCGGTCGTGACCGACCACGTCCGCCGATGTGTCCCGCCGCCCTCGATGCCCAGCAGCGCCGGAGCGTGCGGCAACGCGTCGCAGGACGACCGCGCCTTGCAGCCGACGCAGTCGGAACCCGGCTTCCGCACGTCGGTGAAGACGATGTCGGTGACGAGGTGCCGGGTCCTGTCCCGGTAGGCGCGGCGGATGTCGGCGGGCGACGCGTCCACGACGACCCGTGGCGGAACCCCGCTCGCCAGGACGACCTCCACCACCCGAACCCGCGAGGGCTCGCACTCGTCGGGAACGACACTGACCGGCAGGTCCCGATAGACGTTTCCTTCGGCGCGCTGGCCCGCGGCCACCACGAAGGCCAGGGCGTCGTTGGACGGGGCATCGCGCTCACCCGCGCGACCCATCCGGAGCCGTCGGAACTCGCGGACGTCGCCGCCCGGCGACGCGTACCAGCGTCCCCATGCGGTGAGCATCCGCCGCTCCGCCGCCGACTCGTACTGGACGACCCGGGGGAGCCGCTCGGGAACCAGCGCGACATCCTGCACTTCAAGATCGTCCGCGATCCACTCGGCGGCCTGAAGGTAGGCGTCGCATGCATGCCTCACCCACACCGCGACACCGGCATGAACGGTCGAACGGCTCCCGCTGACGACGCTGACCACGGCGTCTTCAACGGCCGTGTCCTGGTACTCGACCAGGTCCAGCGCAGCCTGGACCAGGCCCAGCGGAAACGTCTCCCATGGCGCGTACCGCGGCTTCTCGTAGACGCGGGGCCGGAGCAGGGGGCGGGCCTTGAGGGCGATGTGCGCGGGGCAGCGCCGGCCGTCCCGGTCCAGCGCGCTCGCCGAAAGCCGGATGACATGAGCCTCACCGCGAAGCCCGGCGGGCGGAGTCCAACTGTGCGAAGTCACGGCGTCAAGTAGAGCACATGTGAACTCAATCAACCCATTGTCTGAGGAAAAATGCACACTCACGCCGAGTGGTCGACTGTGTCAGGCCCAACATGCGTCCGCCTTTCGGTCGGTTTGTCGCATTCTGGCGTCACGCGGTGGCAGTACGGACTGTCATCGGCGCTCATGACAGATGGACACAAGGCCAACGCGCGGGGTTACTGGCGAGGATGCTGAACCTGGCGATGACGGCGGCGACCCAAGGGCGCCGTCCCGGCGCGGGGTCAGCTGGACTGTTGTATAACCGGCAGTCGGTGGCGGGAGACGTTCGGCGAGCGCGCCGACTGGCAGAACCCTCTCTAGCGGCGCCGTGTACCTGCGCCATCGAACGCGGAGTTGACTACTCCATGGATGCGCCTCGGCGGAAGGTGCGCAGAGCGGCACCTTCCGCCGAGGCCGGGCAGACTGCTCAGTAGCAATTGGGAAGGCCGGGGATTCGCTCGTTCTGACCACCCACGGTGAACACGGTGGCAGACACCCACACCTTCCGGTTGCCGCTGTCGTCGTCGGTCTGGGCCCACCAGGTATTGGTGTTACCCCACTTGTCGGTGTAGCGCTGTCCCCAGTCGTTCTGGCAGTAGAAGTAGTTCCGGCCCGCGAAGAGCTTCCCTCCTGTCGGGAGCCAGTGAGGGTGGCCGTTCCCGACCCAGCTGTAGCTGTCCGCGGTGATCCAGGTGTTGTAGTAGTACTTCGAAGCGGCCGCGGGAGCCGCCGCGTCTGCGAACGCGCTTCCGGCCGGCGACAGAACCGCCCCGGCGACTCCGACGGCAACAGCGGCCCGAACGACTGCCCTGCGGATGGTCATGGTGCCTCCCCGATATGCGTCGAGTGCTTGCTGAAAAGACAGTACGGAGACGCGTTATCGATCTCTTATCGACCATCATCGACGAGCTGGATCAGCCAACTCGCCGCCTCCCGCCGAGCGCGCTCCTCAGCAGGGCTGATCGATTCAACGACGAGAACACCCTCAGCGTGGCCGGATGCTCGGACCGAGGTTGGTCCACTGTGTCGACAGTGCCGGCAACCTAGAACGGGGTGGGAGGCAGTGGAATGATCAAGCCTCTTTCCGGGCCGGGCTGTATCGCAAAGTAGAGTCACGATGAGCCACGGTCCAATGCTCCCTTAGCCGTCTACGATGCGATGACGCAGGCATTGGAGCGGGGGCCAGCCGTACGAAACGATTCTCGATCCGCCCGCAGGTGACGGAACCGCGTCACACGGGGCACAGGAGTGTGCACTGCGCCCAGACATCGGCGGCCTTGGGACGAGCGGCTCGCCTCAAGGCCGGTTGATGTTCGGCGGAGGATCAGTGATCTTCTGAGCGTAGCTCTTGGAGCAGGGTCCGCCATTCCTCGCTGGTGAGTTCGAGGGTCGGACCGTAACCGTAAAGCTTGGTGTCGCGGATGCCGACGGCCCCATCGGACGTCCGGCCCACTTCGACGCAGTGGCCGTTGGGTTCGCTGTAGCGAGACTTACGCCAGTCGTGGAACTGCTTGGTCATGTTCCCGATCCTGTCTGGTCGATGAGCCGGTTGGCCACCCCTGTGAGGAAGGCAATACTGTCCCGGGTGGACAGTGCAGCCTTCCGGAGGCGGTCATATATCCCGGCATACCGCGTCACCTCGCCGTGCTCCGTGAGAACAAGGTCAGTCGTGACGGTGTCTACGATGGCGATGGGCTGGTCGTCTGGCTCGGTGAACGTGTAGATGTAGAAGGATGACTTGGGGAGGAAGCCGCCAGGTATGCGGGCGTCGTGCATCAGCACGCGAACTGTGATCCGTTCTATCTCCGAGACCATTTGGACCATGTGCCGGAGCTGAGCGGCCATCACCTCGGCTGGTACCGCCAGCCGGTGAATCACCGACTCGTCCAGGATCGTCTCGTAGCTGGGGCCGCCGGCTCTGAGCAACTCGTGCTGGCGGCGTTCGCGAGCTTCGGTCATCCTGTCTGGCTCGTAGTCGAGGGTTCCCTGACTCTCGTCCAGCCTGACGAGGGACTCGATGAACGGACGGCACTGTACAGCGCCGGGCATCGCGGTCTGGTCGTAGGCGCGGACTGTCGCGGCGTTGTACTCCAAATCGGCCGCGATCTTCTGACGAGGACCCACAGTCATGCCGTAGCGGTCCCACCAGCCCTTCTGCGCGGCCTCGCGGGCGAGTTGGCAGATCCGGTCGTACTGGCTCCCGGTGATGTCGAGTGCGTCGAGGATGTCCATGATCTCCGTCAGGTCCGGCCGACGCTGGGCGTTCTCCAGCCGGGAGACCTTCGTACGGGTGTAGAACATGAGGCGAGCGAGACCATCGGCCGTGAGGCCACGGCTCTCGCGCAGTTTGCGGATCTCGACCGCCAGTTGACGGCGGCGGACGTATGGACTCGGCAAGGCCGTCCTCCCGAAATCGCGTCGGACATGATCCGAACTGATCACTGATTCGGCACAGTTGATCACTACCGAGTAATCGTACGGTCGCCCTCGGACAAAAACGCGATCCGGGTCTCCGAAACAATCGCGATCCCTGGTATCGGCACACGCGATTTCCGCACGTTCAACATTCGCGTGTCCGATTCGTCCCAGTAGGCCAAATTCACAAAGCCAACATGTGTCGACTTATCGGATATGTGAACGAGAGGCGATCCTTGATCCGTCCGCAGGTGATGGATCCGCGTCCCACGGGACACGTCAGTGTGCACTGCGCCAAGACGCCGGCAGCCGCGGGGCGAGCGCGCGTCCCAAGGCCGGTGGTATCCGTAGCATCAGTGGGCGTCTGCGCGGATCGTGTGGAGGAAGCTCCGCCATTCCTCCCTGGTGAATTCTAGGGTTGGGCCATCGCCGTTGAGTTTGGTGTCACGGACGCCGATCGTCCCATCGGCGGCCTGACCGGCTTCGATGCATCCGCCGTTCGGTGCGCTGTGGCGTGACTTGCGCCAACTGTGGAACTGCTTGGTCATGTCCTCGATCCTGTCTGGGCGGAGAGCCCGTTGACCGCCCGGCCGAGGAGGCTCATGCTGTCTCCGCGGGACAGGGCAGCCTCTCGCAGGCGATCGTAGATTTCGGTGTAGTGGCCTACGTCACCTCGCTGGTGTAGGACGAGATCGGGTGATGTTATCGATCAGCGTTATTGGTGAGCCGGCCGGGTCCGCGAATGTGTGGGGTAAAACGCTGAATTAGAGATGAACCCTCCTGGGAGGATGGCGTCCTGGTGGAAGCCAAGCCGCCGGTATCATCGCTGTTCGGCGGGCTCGTTTCGGCGTGCGGAAAGCCATTGCCTGGTGTAGGCGGTCGCCTCATCGATGAACTGCTCCAGCCCCGCCCGCTCGAAGTTCGCTTCGTCGATGAGGTACAGGAGGACGAAGATCTCGGCGTATAGCACGGCCCGCACGTCATTCGGCCCGCCGTCTTCAAGGGGTGGCGCACCGACGACACGGCGGATCATGTCTTCGGCCACGAGTGCGTTGATCAGTCCTGCGTCTTCTTCGGCCTTGATCCGTACGTCAGCCACGAGCCTGACGATCTCGCCAACCGTGTACGTCGGCGAGAACCTTCGGCGCACTGCGACACAGAACGCCCCGTAGAGCAGCGACATGTACCCGGCCGCCGTCGCGTTGTCCTTCTGAATCTCCTCTTGTAGAGGCGTCCACGCCTCTGGCCCGTTTAGTAGGAACGACCGCAGGGCGAGGATATTCGCTTCGCCGATATGGACGGCCGAGTAATCCATCACCCGAGCAACTCGTCAGCTAGCAGGCGGGCTTTGCGTAGAAATGCGTCGAGTTCGCTTGTCGTGAACTGCTCCTCGCCTACCAAGGCTGCGAGAAGGACGGTCTGATGGCCAAATTTTGTGTCTGGATCGGCGTCGACCATGGTGCCCCTGCCGAGCAAATCGAGCAGCATGCTCTCGGCGATCTGTGGGTCTATTAGACTAGCGGACTTTTCGTCCGTTTCGCGCACCTGGGCAACAAAGGCAATGACATCTGAATTGTTGGCAACAATTCCATCTTTGATGAAGCGTCGCTCAGCCGCCTCGATGAAAGCGGCAGCGACCAACGCTGTGTAGTATACGTTGGCTTCGTTAGAATCGAGTTGCTCCATCAATCTAAGGTGCTCCTCGCGATTCCCTGCGAGTTGGGCGCGAAGTACGGCTACCTGCTCATCAGTTATCGGCATGTTCTCTCCTTCTTGCCTGTCGCGCAAGATTGATGATAGAGCGGACGACCTCAGTCACGACAATTGCTGCACCAACGGCTCCGATCACTGCGTCGCCAGCCTTGGCACTCTGATCGGGCGACCTTATTTGATCGTTGTTGGCGCGCGCGCCGCTTAGCTGACCCGTTGGTTGCACGCGCTCCAGATTCTTCTGAGCTGTTTCGGAATATGTGTTTGTTGCATCTTTGGCGTCACTTGCAGTATTGAGGAATTTGCGGAGGCGCTCGCGGCTGGGAGATGGATTATCGGGATCACTCTCCTGATAGTCGCGGGAAGCCGGGTCGTCGTCGGGGTCGCGGAGTTCGCCGCGTCCGGCGTCGCCGCCTTGTGCTCCCACCGGGTCGAGGTCTTCGCGGGTCGGAAGTTCGGCCGGTTCCGTCCCCTCGGGTTCGGTCCGCGCCAGTTCGGTACCGGGTTGGCTGGTCTGCTCTCGTCCATATCGGGGTTCGATGTGTACTTGGCCACTGCTGTCGGTGTACACATCGGAAAGAATGGGATTGGGGTGGGCCTCCGGGTTTGTCTCATTGGTCTCGTTCGGGTCCTGCTCGGTGCCGTCGTCTTCGGCTTTCTTACCACGGTCGCCATCGTCTTCGGCGTGCGGTTCTTGCGTCCCGTGGTTATCGGCGGTCTCTCCGGACGAGGGTGGAGGGTTGTCAGTGGTTTGCCGGTCGCCTGTTTCACTATTCGGGTCCTCGGGGTCGCCGAGAGGCTCCTGGATCTCGGTGCCTTGCTCGACGGCTCCGTCTTGGCGACGGTCGGCCTCGGCCTGCTCTTCGGCGGGAAGCGGGCGTTGCGAGTCTTGGCTCTGGCCGGTGGGCCGCTCGGCGGTGGGGCGGTCCTGCTGCTGGGAAACGGGCTGTTCGTCGCCCGCCTCCGCCGCTGCGGACGGGGACGCCGGGCCGTTGTCGGTGGGCCCGTCCACCGTCGGCGCTTTCGGCTCGGAGTCTCCCACTGGGTTGGCATCGCGTCCCCGTGACTCTGGGGCGCCGGGTGCGCTGTCCGTCCCGGCCTCCTGAGGAGCGCTTCCCTGCGCGCCGGAGCCGTCGCTGGGCTTGTCAGTGTCCTGCGGAGGTTGCTGCGTGTCCGGTGCTGTTCGGCTGTCAGCGGATGCGGCGGCTTCCTGCCGTGGGAGTGGCTCGTGCTCTTGCGGACGCGGCGCCTCCGGCACTCGGTTCCCGGTCTGCTCCCCGGAAAGTTGAGGCGCGGGCCGGTCGCGGTCGCCGGGTTCGTCGCGGCCGAGAACTTCGTTGGTCAGTGTTCCGGTGTCGCGGGGCCGTGCTTCCTGCTCGCGCTCGTCATCCCGCGTGCCCTCGGCGTTTGCGGGTGCGTGCTCGCCCTTCCCCGCCTCACGCACGTCCCGACCCGCGTCGGTGTCATCCGCCTTCTGGCCGCCGGTTTCGCTTTGCTGCGGGTTGGGACGGTCATCGCGGTCACCGCCCTCCAAGCCGGCCGCGCTGCTGGAGCCAGCGTCCTGAGCCTTGTTCTGCTCCTGGTCCTGCCGAGTGCGGGCGCGGCTTTCCAAGCGGGACGGCTGGCCGGGTGATCCGGGGTTGTCGGCCGGCAAGGTGTACTGCTGTGCGGGAGGCGTGGGCTTGTCGGCGGGCCCGGTGCGGGTGTCGGTCTCGCGTTCGGTGACCTGGGCGGCCTGGGAACGGTCTCGGCTACCTGGAGAGGATGCGCCGGTTCGAGCGCCGGCGTCGTGTGAGCGCGGTTCCTCGTTCCGCGGGCTGCCCTGCCCGGTCTCTGATCTGCTTTGGGTCCCTGCGCTCTCGGTAACTCCACCCGCCTGCGATGAGCCGGGCTTGGCCTCACGGGGGCTGGCCGTGCCCTGGGCGCCGCCGGTGTCCTGGCCCTTGCTCTGCTCTTGGTCTTGGCGGGTGCGGGCGCGGCTTTCCAGGCGGGACGGCTGGCCGGGTGATCCGGGATTGTCCGGCGGTGGCGTGTAAGGGCGGTCCCCGGACGTTGGCCTGTCCGCGGTCTCGGTGCGGGTGCCGGTTCCGCCGTTGTCCTCCACGCCCACGCTGGCAGGCCCTTTCCACGAGGGGGCGCGAACCGGTTCGTGGCGACGGTTCGCGGGTCATGTCCCGTGACGCGCGGGGCCGACGTCCAGGGCGCAACCGGACCCTATGTAACCGTGCGCGTGCAGACTTTGCACGTGCGGAAATCGGACGTGAAAGTGCCGTGCCTGCGTTTCGCCTTCCAAGTGGTCGACAGGACCCGCGATTCGTCCTCAAGGAGTGCCTGAGCCGGAAGGGGCGCTGAATCCGACGGTCGGCAATCAAGTGATGCGTCGCCCCGCCCTGCCAGCTGTTGTGGAAGAAGCGCTTCCCGGTCAGGGCGGACAGCGGGCCGTGGTCAGGTGACCTCCACCGCCCTTGAAGGCCGAAGATCTCTCCTCCCCGGATCGAGCGATCACGAGGAGACGAGGTGTTCGACATCGCGGTTCGCTCACCTGGCGATGAGTTCCTGCCGTGCCGCGAGTCTCACCCGGCGAAACACCCTGATCGAGTGATGGAGAAACGGTGGCAGAAGACGTCTGGCCGATGGTTCATGCGGAGCGTGCGGCGCTGATCGATGATCTCGCCCATCTCGATGACGAGCAGTGGCGGGAGCCGTCGCTGTGTGAAGGGTGGACGGTGCATGACGTGGCCGCCCATCTAGTCGGCACGGCTCGGACGACGCGTCTGGGGTTCGTGGTCGGCCTCGTCCGGGCGCGGTTCGACTTCCACCGTCAGAACGCACGTGGTGTGGAGCGTGAGCGCGGTGCCTCACCTCAGGAGACGTTGAAGCGGCTTCGCCAGGTGGCGTCGCGGCGGTCGACGCCTCCGGCGCCGCTCGACAGCCGGCTCGTGGAGGAGGTCGTCCACGGTGAGGACATCCGTCGGCCGTTGGGGCTCAGCCGCTCCTACCCGCAGGAGGCCGTGGTCAGATCGCTCCGTCTGCAGGCTCGTACGCCCGCGGCTTTCGGCGGGGCCAAGGAGTTGACGGCTCGTCTCCGGCTTACGGCGACGGACGCCGACCTGTCGATCGGAGACGGCCCGGAAGCGAGCGGAACCGCGCTTTCGCTCCTCTTGGCCATCTCTGGGCGAGCAGTGGCGCTGGACGATCTTGGCGGGCCGGGAGCCTCCACGCTGGCGATGGCCGCCTGAGTTCCGCACCGAACGGCCGCAGATGTTCTCCGGGGCCGTTCTCGTCCCCCAGAACGGCCCGCTAAGACCGCGCATGATCATCGTCCGGCAGGTGAGAACGCATTAGCCCTGGGCGTCGAAGGCGTCGCGGGCGCGTTCGATGGACGGCATGTGCTGGGAGGCCCAGGCCAGCAGGACGTCGACGGGATCGCGGAGGGTCTTGCCGAGCGGGGTGATCCGGTAGGTGATCGCGACCGGCCGGGTGGAGGTGACCTCGCGCTCGATGATGCCGTTGCGTTCGAGCCGCCGCAGGGTGGCGGTCAGTGATTTCTGGGTGACCCCCGGGATGGCGCGGCGGAGTTCGTTGAAGCGGCAAGGACGCTCGCACAACTCGTTCAGGACGCTGAGAGACCACTTGTCGAGCACCTGGTCGAGCAGCTCGCGATGCACGGCGTCGATGCGGATCTCGCCCTCGGTATCCATGCTGAAACCTGGTTTCGTTGAAGTGTCCTTCTTGCACTAAGTATCTTAGCGATACCTAGCTGAGAAGGAGAACACCTCATGTCCGTCCAGTACCTCACTCCCGAAGGCATGCTGCAGCCCGCGCCCTACCACCATGTGGCCGTGGGCACCGGCACCAGGCACGTGCACGTCAGCGGGCAGGTCGCCCGCCAGGCCGACGGTGCTCCGGTCGCTCCGGGCGACCTGGCCGGGCAGGTCGCCCATGCCCTGCGCAACACCGCCACCGGCCTGGCAGGAGCGGGTGCAACGTTCGACGACGTGCTGCGCCTGACGTTCTACGTCACGAAATGGAGCCCGGCAAAGATCGGTGACTTCATGGCCGGCGTGGAGGCCGTCGCCGAGGAAATCGGGCTGAAGCTTCCGATGCCACCGGCGTCCCTCATTGGCGTCGATTACCTCTTTGAAGAGGACGTCTTGGTCGAAGTCGAAGCCATCGCCCTCCTCGACTGACCCCCGCCCGGGTGTAGGCGGGCTCCGTGCCCCTCGCCGTTGCGGAAGTCAGGTCCAGACCTGGGACCCGCAGCGGGAGGGGCGCAACTGGATGCTCGGCCTTCCGCATTCCGCTTGCCGGGTCGCTGCGGCTAGCGCGGATAGGTCCCGCCGGGCTCGGTGCCGTCATGACGGACGGTGGCGCGGGGCGTCCGGTGGCCAGGCGGTTCGGGTGGGCATCAAGGGCAGGCCGCTGAGCCAGACGTGATCGGCCTTCGGCGCCACGCGGATGGAGACCGGGATCCCACCGGTCGCGCGGGTCGGAAACTCGCCGGCCCCGGCATCGCGCGACAGGTAGGCGAGCCCTTGCCGGAGATGGGCCCGCGGTCCCGGGTCGAGGTGGCGCGCCCACGGCGGCGCGGGCTCGTCGCGCAGCCATGCGAGGCAGGCCATCGCGTAGCCGAACTCATGTTCCGTCAGGTAGCCGAGACGTGAATAGCCGTCGTTGCGGGCGGCGTTCAAGGTGCGCTCATCCAGATATCCGAGCGGCTGGACGGAGAAGCCGCGGCGCGTTTCACCGAACCTCATCGCGGCGTTCGCGGTGAAGACGCCGAAGCCGAAATAGACGGTCAGGAGGTCGGTCAGCCGCTCGTGATCCTTGCGTCCGGCGGTGATGCGCTTCTCGCCGAGGAGCCGAACATGGCACAGTTCATGCGCGATGATGGCGATCAGATAGGCAGGATCGGACGCCTCCGCCATGTCCAGCCCGATGACCGCTCGGCCGTTCTCGACGTAGTAGTGCCCGACCGCGCGCTTTTCCGCGCTCTCCGCCGTGCCTTCGTCCGCCCGGTCGAACAACTCCACGATGAGCTCGGACCGATCGATTTCCATCAGTTCGCACACTGCGGTGAGCAGGCGGTCGACCTGCTGCGGCGTGCCGGTGTAGTCCTGCGGGCACAGCGCCGGACCGGGCAGGGCCACAGGCCGCAGCGCCGGGCCGCGGCCGAACTCCCGAACGAACCACATGATCGACGCCTCGATCCACGCCTGGTGCGTGATGCCGACCGGGCACTCGGTCCCCACAGTCGGCGACCAGGGCCGCGGCGCCTCGGGCTCTTCGTTCATCGCACTCCCCGGTCATCGTCGTCTCGTATCCCCTTAGCGGCTTCGACGCCCGCGAAAATGGCCGACGCCTGCCGCCCGAACGGCCGTGCCCAGGGCAGCGGCCGAACCGTGCAGATATTTATCACGCATTGCAGCCGCACTGTCAACAATGCTGCGACATTCCCTCCGGAAGGAGGGTTGATAATGGCATGTACGGAATTTGGATGAGTGAATTTAGAGGCGTTCGCCCCTGCCGTGTGCGAGACGTGCACGTGCGGGATTCGGCCATGCGCGGCCCGTCTGTACCAATCCACCGTCCGGGCCCCCAACTGCGCCGATTTTGCGTGACCGTGAGGCGACTTCCTGTGACGATCGGTGTGCGGAGCAGGGGAGACCCGAGCGAACCGCAACGTCCACGTCCGTGATCAGGAGTGTTCCGATGTCCTTGACGATGCCTCCGGCGGTGCAGCCGGCGCCGATGCGTTGGCGGCGTTCCTTCCCCGGCGGGCCTGAGCAGGCCCGCGACGTCCGCCGGTTCGTCGGCTGCCTGCTGGCCGGCTGCCCCTACCTCGACGACGTCCTGCTCGCCGCCGACGAACTCGTCGTGAACGCGCTGCGGCACACGAAGTCCGGGCAGGACGGCGGCTCCTTCACCGTCGAGATCGCCCAGGACGGCGGCCTCGTCGCCGTGTCGGTCACCGACCAGGGCGGACCGGTCGAGCCCGCCGCCGTCGATGCCTGTGAACTCGCCGAGTCCGGACGCGGGCTGCGCACGGTCTCCCTGACCGCCGCGAGCTGGGGCTGGCACGGCAACGGCGAGGGCCGCACGGTCACCGCCGTCTTCGCGGGGGAGTGGGCCGCGTGACCGAACCCGCCTCCTGGACGCACGTCCGGGTCCAGCGGCGCGTTCACGCCGCGATGACCGCTGCGATGCGCGCGGACGTCCACGCCATCGACGCCGCCCTCGTCCAGAACGAGATCGGGAGCCTTGATGCGCATAGCCGTGAGTTCGTCGGTGCGTCCCGTCGTCTCGTGCTGGCCTGCACTGCCGCGCTGACCTGCGTCCTGTCGGCGCACCGCCCCAGCAGCGACCAGCGCGGACGGGACATCTGCCATGGGTGCGGGACGCCCGACTGCCGCACGCTGCAGGGGATCGCGGATGTTCTGGCCGCCTACACCGTCCGCCCGAGCCCGATCGACCGCGCCGAGGCATGGCGTCGCGCCGACACCCATTTCGCGTGCGGTGCCCGCCCGGTCCCGGTGGTCGTCGAAGAGTTCCCGGACGGTTTCATCACCCGAGCCGCGACCGCCCGTGCCGACGACACCCGCCCGATCCTGATCGTCGACCGGCACACCGGTGCCTTGAGCCGCTGGCCGTCCCTGCCTCACGACACCCTCGTCCGCGAATACACCCGCCATCACGCCGGCCGTTGATCCAAGCAGCACACGGTGGGACGTCGGCCAGGTCGTCCAGACGGCTCGAACCGCTCCGACAACGCGACCGCGGGATTCGAAGTGTCCGGCGGACTTCGGCCAGCTCACGAGGTCCGCGTGTGGATCGGCTCGTCACCGCTACGGCAGCGGCTCTAGTCGTCCTCCACGTACGGCCGCCTAGCCCGCTGATCTGCCGCCTTCTTGCCCTCCAAGCGCGCACCCAGAGGCAGGGACGGGGGCTGCCGCTGGGCAACGCGTTGGAGGCGCGACAGCAACCCTGACCTCGCTCTCACTCACCGAAATGCGTATTAGGGCAAGACCACAATCTTGCCGACGAGTGAGCCGTGGCGGAACTCCTCCTGAGCCGCATGGATGTCGCTGAGCGGATACCTGGCGGCGATGCGCGGTCGCAGGGCGCCTGTGCGGGCCAGTTCCGCCAGCTCTGCGAAATGGGCACGGGTGTGCATCGAGGAGCCGATGAGGCTGAGATTGTGCAGGTAGAGGCGCCGCAGGTCGAACGAGACCACGGGCCCGGCGACCGCGCCGGCGATGACCCAGCGGGCACCGTCGCGCAGTGCGGGCAGCACCCGCTCGAGCCATGGGCCGCCGGCCACGTCGGCGACGGCGTCCAGCCCGCCGGGCGCCGCCGCCCGCAACTTGTCCTGCAGTTCATCCGGGTCCATGTCACGGGAGACGGTGACTTCCGCGCCGGCGTCCCGCACCACTTCGGCCTTGGTGCCGCTGGTCAAGGCCAGTACACGCGCGCCAAGCGCAGCCGCGAGCTGGACGAGGGCGAACCCGACACCGCCGGACGCACCCGTCACGAACACCGTCTCGCCCTTCTTGATGTGGGCCCGCTCCAGCATGCCCATCGCCGTGCCGTATGCCACGGGCAGCGAAGCGAGCTCCTCGTCGGACAACGGCGAGTCGGTCATGTCGTGCAGCCGGACGGCGTCGACCGCCACATAGGTGGCGAAGCCCCCGTCCGCCTCGCTGCCGAGCAGACCGATCGGGACCGCGTCCTCGCCCTCATCGGCGTAGAATGCCGGATCGACCAGGACTCGCCGTCCCACCCAGTCATCGGAGACGTCGCCGCCGACCGCGGTGACCGTACCTGCGATGTCCCCGCCCTGCACACGAGGGAAGTCCACCGGGCCGCGCCATCCGGCCTTCGCGTCCGGCCGGCCCGGCAGCCCGTAGGCGCCCTCCCGCGTCCAGATATCGGTGTTGTTCAACGCCGCCGCAGCCACACGAATGAGCACCTGGCCTGAGCCGACCCGGGGAACGGGCCAGTCCTCCCGCACCTCCAGGGCGTCCGGCCCGCCGTGTCGGCGCAGCACAGCGGCGGTCATCAAAGAATCGTCGCCCATATGTCCTTCCTGGCTCACCACCACTTCCGGACGGGCTTCCCCGAGCGCACCCGTGTAACCCCGCGAGGGGGCGATGAGGGCGGTCGTCGCGCAGCCCGGCGCCCCGGTTTGATCAGGGTGGGCTCTAGGGGGCCAGCGTGACCTGGTGCTCGTGACCAGGGTCGATGACGACCTCTCCCTCCGCCAACACGTCTCGGCCGCGCACTGACTCCCACGCCGTGGTGATCCCCTTGGAGGCCTCCAGTGCCAGCAGTGATGTGAAGACCGCGCGTTCCCCCACTGGTCGGTAGACCAAGGAGTCTGGGAACCTTTCACGCAATTGTTCGGTGTGGCTGTCCCTCATTATGCGAAACAGTGGGATGTTGAAGCTCTGGAGCGCTTGGACGGGAAGCAGGGGGCCTCGTTTGTCGACGTACAGCAGCACGTCTCCGGAGATGCTTGCGGCGAGTCCCTCAAGGGTGTCGGACCGCCAGCCTTGAAAATCATCCGACTCGACGAAGTCAAGTTGGATGGGGCCTGTGCTGCTCACGCCGAGCATGCGAAAGTCGTCGAACGTCCAGATCACCGGTTTCCCGTCACTGCGCACCGGAATGCTGAGCTGTTTCACGTCCAGGAGAGACTTGGCGAGTTCGAGTCGGCGGGCTCTGAGCGCGGCCATCTTGCGCATCCAGGTCCGGGCGCTGGATGCCACGTCTCTGGCGCGGACGTCAACGGTGTTGTCTCGCTCGAACCCGGCAAGGATGTCCGCCTTGCCCGGTCGCAGTTCATGTCGTATCCCACCGTCGGTGGGATACGGGCGGCGGTGATCGAAACCGAAGTATCTGATGTCGTCGGGTATCTCATCGGGGAATGCTTCGCAGAAGTAGATCGAACCATCATCCGACGGGCTTCTGGGGTTGTTCTGATCCCAGTCCGGATCCGGCACCCACTTCAATCGGGCGCAGGAGTCGCAGATGCTCCACCGTGGTACGATCACAGCCGCTGCCTCCCATTGAAGTATTCATCGATGAATCGTCCCAACGGTCGTAACAATCGGGCAAGGCTGTGTGCTGATTCGGCTACCTTCCCCGCAGAGCAACCGGGGCACCGCGCTGCCCCCGGACCAGGCTTGATCGATGAGCTCTAAGCGGTCAGTGTCGCCTGGTGCTCGTGACCAGGGTCGATGACGACCTCTCCCTCCGCCAACACGTCTCTGCCACGCACTGACTCCCACGCCGTGGTGATACCCCTGGAGGCCTCCAGCGCCAGGAGCGATGTGAAGACGATGCGTTCTTCCTTTGGCCGGTAGACCAACGAATCTGGAAACTTCTCGCGCAACTCTTCGATCGATCCGTTCCGCATGATGCGAAACAGTGGGATGTTGAAGCTATGGAGCGTCTGCACGGGAAGAAGAGGGCCTTTCTTGTCGACGTAGAGCATAACGTCCTCGGATATGCCGTCGGCGAGCTCCTCGAGCGAGTCGGTGCGCCAGCCTTGAAAATCGTCCGACTCGGCGAAGTCGAGTTGGATCGGTCCCGTGGTGCTCACTCCGAGCATGCGGAAGTCGTCGAAAATCCAAATCGCTGGTTCGCCATCACTGCGCACCGGAACGGTGAGTTGATCCGCGTCCAGCAGGAACGTGGCAAGCTCGAGCCGGCGGGCTCTCAAAGCGGCCATCTGGTCCATCCATGCTCGCGCGGTCGATGTAACGTCCCTGATTCGGACTTCTATGGGAGTCTCTTCCTCGAAGGCGGCCAGAAGATCCGCCATGTCCGGCCGCAGCTCGTGGCGGATCCCGCCGTCGGTCGGGTAGGGGAGTCGGTGATCAAACCCATGAAAGCTGATATCGTCGGGAATTTCGTCCGGGAAGGCGGCGCAAAAATCTATCACTCCGACTTTCAGGGGATTGGTTATCTCATTTGGGTTCCAGTCGGGATCCGGGACGCTCTTCAAAAGCTTGCAGGAATCGCAGATGCTGGACGGGGGTATGATGGTTGTCACTACTTCCCCTTGAAGTGCTTGTCGATGAATTGTCCGATCGCTGCAGATATCGGCGCGGCAGGCGGGCGGCTGCCTGTGAGGCGGGCGTCATAGCCCTGCCCCTTCACCTCCGCGCGGCATGGTTCGGGTGCTCAAGACGACCCAGCATCTCGGTTCTCCTGCACAACGCCCACGCTCGCAACCCCTTCGCTGGCCGCCCGGAAGTGATCCGAGCAGTCGGACGGCTCTTCGGACGTGTACCGCGACGTGCGGGGCTGATGTCTGGCCACGCCGGCCCTTATCCAATCGCGCACGTCCAGGCTTTGCACGTCCCGATATTCGGCCGCACCACCTGGTTCTGCGTATGTTTAGTTATCGCGTCGACCACTCCACTGCTTCGTCCCATGATGTGGGCAGCATGGGACGAATTTGACTTCAACAAGGATCTATTCAAGCGAGACGACGATGCCGTGTACGTCCTAGAACAGCTGATATGAGGCTGCCTGTAGGGGCCTCGCGACCTTGCGTGCAGCGGACAGGCTGCTAGGCAGAGGGCGCGCCCGGCGCCGTGGCGGTGTGTGTGGCGCGGTGGCGCTACCGTTCGGGGGAGAGTGCCCCTCGGATGGGAGTTGGTGTGAGGCCGCCGGTCTGTTTGATCTGCAGGGCGTCCCCTCAGGGCGACCTTTCGTACGCGTCGTTCACGGCCGTCCGTTTCGCGATCGACGCCGAGGAGGAGGCCGTCCGGCGGGAATGGGACCGGGAGGGCTGGGTCGGCCATCCACCGGAAGTGGAGTGGTTCTGCGGCGAGCACACCGCGCTGGCCGAAGAGCATGCGCATCTGCATTGGCGGACGGCCTTGACACGCTTGCAGGCGCACCAGAAGTAGGCCCGAATGGGCTGAGTGTCTGGTAGCGGGGACGAGCCTGCCATGGACTCGGCGTTTTGGCGCGTCCGGCCTCGTGCGGTTTTCGCACCTCAGCGTTTCGCGATGTACTCCGCGCCGCAAGCGTCCGGCCGGCTCGCACGTCTGAGAGCAGCCACGCGATGGCGCGGCACCGTCACGGGGCCTGCTGGTGACGGTGCCGCGGCGGGTTTCGGCGTCCAGGGGACGTCTGTGGTCGGACGGTCAGAAGACGAAGCAGTCCGCGTAGGTTGCCTGCCGGGCGGTGGCGGCCGTGCGCGCTGCGGGGACCCAGGCGCCCGCGTTGCGCGTGACCTGTGCTGCTTCTGTCGAATGCGGAGTGGTGCTCTGGCAGGAGACAGGGGAGCTGTGGCCCGACATCAGGTAGTCGCAACGTCCGTTGCGGTTGTCAGGGAGGCTGAGGGCGTGCCCGAGTTCGTGGGCGGCGATCCTGGGCGGGTAGAAGCCGTCGTTGACCGCTTGACGTCCCATGTAGATGACGGCCTGGCCGAAGCCGTACATGTAGGTGCGGGGCCACCCGTTGTCGGCGTAGACCTTGACGGTGGCCTGGGCTCCGGTCGCGGGGACGAGCCGGATCGCGGGCACGGCCGCGTTCCATGCGGCGGCGCCTTCGTCGACGGCCGCCCTGAACTCCTGGGCGCCGCTGGCGTCGTAGTAGATCGTCCGGACGGCGAGCGGGGCGGGGGCCGCGGCGGACGCGGGAGCGGCGGCCAGCGCGGGCACCAGGAAGGCCAGCCCAAGGGTGACGGTCAGTGCCGCCATGATCTTTCGGAACATGCGGGAACTCCTGCGGGGGTGGGGGCGGGGGTCAGCCGCCGATTTGCTGGTTGATCCAGGACAGGTACGGCGCGATGCCGGTGTACAGGGTCGTGGTCGCGCACTCGCCGCGGTTGTCGCCCGGGCCGTGGGTTTCGCCGACGAGCGTCCAGTTGCCGCGGGAGCCGACGACCGCCGGGCCGCCGGAGTCGCCGTGGCAGGCGGAGTGCGACCGGTCGCCCGACACGCAGACGTCGTTCGCGGTGCCGCCGCCGGCCCAGCACTGGCCGCTGGGCAGGACGGTCAGGTCGATCTCCTGCAGGATGGTGGGGGTGCTGCAGTACGGCCAACTCGTGCAGCCCCAGCCGAGCAGCCGAACCGGGGTGTTCGGCGCGGGGTTGGACTGCGCCATCCGCACCGGGGCCGCCTGGACGGGCGAGGACAGGTGCATCAGCGTGAGGTCGGTGCCCGGCCGGGTCGTGCGCCGGTCGATCGACCGGACCTCACCGCCGGAGTTCTTGTAGATCGAGCCGATCCGGGCCTGCGACGCCGGGCCGCAGTGGTTGGCCGTGACGATCCACTGGGGCGCGACCAGGCTGCCGCCGCAGCCGTTGTTCAGCGCCGCCATCCAGGAGTACGTCTCCGTGGCGGTGTGGCCGCCGATGATGGGCTGGGCGCCGCCGCCACCGGGGGGTTCGGCAGCCGACGCGGCGGTCGCACCGCACATCGTGAGTGCGGCCGCGCAGGCGACCAGGGCCGCTTGCATCAGTCTTCGCATGGTGGTTCTCCAATCTGGAGTTCAGGCCGGTGGCGGGCCTCTCCGCGCTCCCCGACCAGAGCAGGCGGCGGCAGCGCCGAAACGGCGGTTACCGGGGTGTGGAGCCGATTCCAGGACCTCGGGCGTGGCCGCGTTACGCGACGGTGTCGGGCTCCGTTAATGGACGGTGCGTTTCCGATCGTCGGTGGGACGGGTGAACGCGGAAATCTGCCCGGCGCTATGGACCGGGCTCCATGAGTGGCAAAGGAAATACAGCACCGCATACTCCGTTGTATGCGGTGTCTCAATGATCTCCTCGGGGGTGCCACATCTACCGGAGGGTAGTTGAGCGAACCATCTCGCTCTAGCGGATGAACGGTCCTAGATGTTCAATGTTGATTTCTAGGAGCGTAGAAATCCGGTGCCGGTGCTGTTCCGTGCCGTGATCTCGCTGATCTCCGGTGGAGGCAGCCGTGATGACAGTTCGGAGAATGGATGCGGCTTGCGGTGATGCGCGGCGTGAGCGAGTGCTGGGGTCGGCCCTGCGAAAGTTTTGAGGGGGCGGACGTTCAGGCCGGTCAGGGGTGTGGTGCGACGTCGATGACGACGTTGCCGATCTTCTGGCCCGTTTCGACGTATCGGTAGGCTTCGACGATCTGATCCAAGGGGTATCGGCGGTCGATGACCGGCCTGAACTGCCCTGACTCCATCAGGTCCCGGAGGTGCTCCACCATTTCCTTGTTCTGTGTGGGCGCGCCGAACTTCACCCTCTTGCCGCGCAACAGTGGCGTGAAGAGTGACAACGGAATGTTCTGCCACCCTGGCCCGAGGTCGGACGACATGTAGAGCCCGCCGGGTTTCAGCAGCCGTCGGCAACGGCCGAACGTGCTCTTCCCGACCGCGTCGAGTACCAGGTCGTACCGCTGTTCGTCCGCGGTGAAGTCCTGGGTCGTGTAGTCGATGACCCGGTCAGGCCCCAGGTCGCGCACCAGTTGCAGATTCGCCGTGTCGCACACCGCTGTCACAGTGACGTTCATGCTTTTCAGCAGTTGCACCGCAGCCGAGCCGATGGCGCCGGTCGCGCCGTAGACGAGGACGTCCTGTCCGGCCGTGATGCCTGACGTGCGGATGGCCGAAAGCGCGTAGTGCGCTCCTTCCGTACCGGCGGCGGCCTCACGGAAAGCCGCGTCCGCGGGCATGGTCGCGATCATGCCGCTCTCCGGGACGGACAGGTACTCGGCGTGCGTCCCGAACCGGCCCTCGTTGTAGCCGAAGACCCTGTCGCCGACGGCGAAGGACGCGACGCCGCTGCCGACCGCTTCGACCACTCCGGCGAACTCGGTCCCCAGGATCTTCCGACGCGGCCGGACGAGGCCGGTGAGCAGTCGCATGAAGAAGGGCCGGGCGGCGCGGTAGGCGCAGTCCGTGCGGTTCACCGTGGTCGCGTGCACCTTGACGAGGACGTCGCCGTCTCCGGCCACGGGCTCGTCCACCTCGGCGATCTGGACCACTTCGGGCGGGCCGTACCTGGCATGAACCGCTGCCTTCACAAATGCACCATAAGCCAGGCGTCCATCCCCTCTCGTGCGATCAGCCGAGACAGGCCATCTTGGTATCTGCTGCGGCTGTTCGGCTCGCGCGCGCTGCGGCCCGCCCCCTCTTTCCATCGAAGCGCACTGGATCTGTTCTCGCTCCGGCGCAACCACACGTCGGGAGTTGGCCCGCACGCACGGCCGACATCCTGGATCACGCGCTGCACATCGTCACGTACATGAGTGACACCGCCTGCCCGCCCTGGCCTGCCGTCCTCGACCGCAGGCCCATTGGCGGCACGCCGTGACCAGGGACGAGGCAGAATTGGCGGGTTTCCTGTTATCTCTGGTGGTTTCGGAGGTCTCCAGAGGGACCGGCGGCGACTCTCTGGAGGGCGAAGGATGCGTGTGGGCACGGATGTGGACGTGCTGGTCCGGGCGGCGCAGGACGGGGATGCCGGCGCCCGGGAGCAGCTGGTAGCCGACCATCTGCCGCTGCTCTACAACGTGGTCGGCTGGGCGCTCGGCGGCCACGCCGACGTGGACGACGTCGTCCAGGAGTCGGTGCTGCGCGCCCTCGGCGGGCTGGGCGGGCTGCGGGAGCCGGCGCGGTTCCGGTCGTGGCTGGTCTCCATCGCCATGAACCAGGTGCGCCGCCGCTGGTCGGCCCAGCGCGCCGGGACGCCGATGGATCCGCAGGCCATGGCCCAGGTGGCGGGCACCGAGGACGACTTCGCCGGTCTTGCCGTCCTGCGGCTGGAGCTGTCGGAGCAGCGCCGCGAGATCGCCGAGGCGACGCGGTGGCTGGACGCGGGGGAGCGCGAGCTGCTCGGGCTGTGGTGGCTGGAGGCGTCCGGCCATCTGACGCGGCGGGAGCTGGCGGACGGGCTCGGGCTGCCGGTGGCCCACGCGGCGGTGCGGGTGCAGCGGATGAAGAAGCAGCTGGCGACATGCCGCGCCGTGGTGCGCGTGGTGAGCGGCCGGCGGTGCGGCGGGCTTGAGCCGGTCCTCGCGGGCTGGGACGGACGGCCGTCCCCGCTGTGGCGCAAGAGGATCGCCAAGCACATCCGGGACTGCCGCTCCTGCACCGCCCGCCAGCGTGACCTCGCCCCGCCCGAAGCGCTGCTGGCGGGCCTGGTCATGGTGCCCATGCCCGCCGACTCCTCGCTGCACGCGGTGTTGACCGGGCTGCACTCCCTGCTGGACGCCGGTAACGCGGCAGCGGGCGCGGGCAACGCGGCCTCCGGCGCGGGCACAACCGCGTCTGGCGCGGGCACATCCTCGACAGGTGCGACGCACTCCGCGACGGGTGCGGTGAAGTCGTCCGCCGGCGCCGCGCGCTGGGTGGTGGGGACGGCGGCCGCCGGTGTCGCCGCGGCGGTCGTCTACTGGTCGCTGCCGGAACCGGTCGACCCCGTGCGCCCTGCGCCCGATGCCGCCGCCCCGGCGCCCGTCCAGCGGACGACCCCGAGCACCCCGCCGCCCACGCCCGAGGCCGCGCCGGACAAGGCCCGGGTCACGCCGCCGCGCGCCCCCGCCACCGTCGAGCAGCGGGTCGTGTCGCTGGTCAATTCCCAGCGGGCGGCGGCCGGGTGCCCGCCGCTGCGCGTCTCGCCTGAGCTGCACCGGGCGGCGCAGCGGCATTCCGAGGACATGGCGTCCCACCGCGTCCTCGACCACCGCGGCTCCGGCGGCGACGGGCCGGGGGAGCGGATCACCGCCGCCGGATTCCGGTGGAGCGCGTGGGCGGAGAACATCGCCCGCGGCCCATCGGGACCGCCCGCCGTCGTGAACACCTGGATGGACAGCTCCGGCCACCGGGCCAACATCCTCAACTGCGGGTTCACGAAGGTCGGGATCGGGGTCGTGCAGGGTTCCGGAGGCCCCTGGTGGACGCAGGTGTTCGCGACGCCCCGGTGATCAGCGGGCGGCGCCGAACACCTGCGTCCAGTACGGTCCGCCGGACTTCACCACGCCCACGCCGATCTCCCGGAAGCTGCAGTTCAGGATGTTCGCGCGATGCCCGGGGCTGTTCATCCAGGACGTCATGACGCTCGCCGGGGTCGGCTGCCCCTTGGCGATGTTCTCGCCGTAGGTGGACCAGCGGTATCCGGCGGCGGTGATCCGGTCGCCGGGGCTCTTGCCGTCCGGGTTGGTGTGGTCGAAGAAGCCGCGCCGCGCCATGTCGGCCGAGTGCCCCTGCGCCGCCACGGCAAGCTTGCCGTTGGACGTCAGCGCCCGGCAGCCGTTCTTGGCGCGCTCCTTGTTCACCAGCGAGATGACCTGCGCCGCGGCGCCTCCGGCCACCGGCGCGGACGGCGTCTTCGGCCGGGCGGGCGGGGGCGCGGCCGGACGCGAACGCGTCGCGCGCGGGGTCGGCGTGCGCGGCTTGGAGGTCTTCCGCGGCTCCTTACGGGTCTGCTTGGGACTGGCCGTCTCGCTCGGCGACGGCTTCGCGGTGTCGAGCGGGGCGACCGGGGAGGACGAGGGGGACACCGAGGTGTCGCTCGCGGCCGGGGCGGCGCCGGGGCCGCCGTCGAACGCGCCGCTCGCCATGCCGGCGATCCCGCCGATCACCAGCACCCCCGCCGCGCCCGCGGCCGTCCACGCCGCCGCGCGCCCGGACACCGTCCGCTGCTGCCGCCGCCTCGGGCCCGGCCCGCCGGCCCTGGGGGGAAGGGGGTTGCTCATGGCGATGCCACGTCCTCTCTCGTCGGATGTCCGTAGATACGGTGCAGACCTCCGACAGGACGGGCGATAACAGAAAAATCAGAGTCGATCGCGAAATCCAGCCACCCGTCCGCAAGGACGCGGGCGCAGGCCGAGGCGAGGCGGCGGCGACGCGAACGCTCTCCGTGGACCGCTCGCGACGCCCGGTCGGCGAGATTTGGCTGACTATTGGTCTCACTCTGCGCCCCACTGATCCGGATATCACCGTTTTTCAGGTGAAATGAACTCCGATGCGGCGTACTCCGCAGACGAAGGCCATGCCATGACTGCCGATTCCCGTCCACCCGCGAAGCGGTGGATCCTCGCGGCCCTCACCGCCCTGGGGGCGGTGCTGCTCCTCGCCAACCTCGCCGCCTGCGGCGGCGAGACGCAGCGGAAGACGTCGCAGGGCAGCCGGGGACCCGCGCCGCCGCCGTCCTCGTCATCGACGGAGCCGCCGGACGAGGGCGGGCCGCCGTCCTCCGAACGGCGGGGAGGGAACGGCCTGGATCCGCGCTTCCGCACCTGTGCGGAGGCGAACGCCGCCGGGTACGGGCCGTACGTGAAGGGCACCGACCCCGAGTACGCCTGGTATCAGGATCGCGACGGCGACGGCATCGACTGTGAGTTCGCGCACGGCGGCGGGCCGTCGAGCTCGGCTCCCGCCCCGTCGCCGACCGAGGAGCCGTCCACCTCCGAAGAGCCGTCCGCGCCGACTGAGGAGCCGTCGGACTCGGGGCCGAGCCTGGAGCCCGCCCCCAGCGACGAGCCGTCCGAGCAGACCACCCCTAGCGACGAGCCGTCCGAACCCGGGCCGAGCGAGGAGCCCTCGGCGCCCAGCTCGTCAGGCGGGCAGCCCTAGCGGATGCGCCGCCCGAACGGCCCCGCCCGAGCTGAAAATCGAAGGAGATGGAACGCCGGCCGCAGCGGCAGCAGCGGCGCGGTCCAGTTCACGAACGTCGGCTTCAACGGCTCGCTCACCGCCGGCCAGTCGACGGAGTTCGGCTTCCAGGGACTGGTACCGGCACCGGGATGGCTCACACTTGCTCCGCCAGGTGATCCCGCGCGCCCGGCCCGGTGCCCGGCACGGAAGGCCCGGCGCCTCCGCACCGGGCCCCAGGCCGGGCCGTGCGCGCCCCGTCCACCCGCCCCGGTCGGGATCATTCCCGCGATATCGGGAAGACTGATACCGACCTGCCGACGAGCGGCCCGTTCCGGCCCGGTGCGGACCGGAATGACCGCGACATCTAAGGTCATATGGGAGGACGACGGACGGGGCTTCATCCACCGGCGGTGGCGGGAGCCCGCGCGATTCTGGGGCGGCAGCAGTGAAGGTCAAAGAGATCATGACGAGCCCGGTGATCACCGTGGAGCGGGACGCGGCCGTGCCCGACGTCGCGGCCCTGCTGCGCGCCCGCCGGATCAGCGCCGTCCCCGTCGTCGACGGGCACGGGGCCGTCGTCGGCCTGGTCAGCGAGTACGACCTGCTGGCCCGCGAGGGGCGGACCGCCGCCGACGTGATGACCGCCGCCGTCATCAGCGTCACCGAGGACACTGACGTCGAGGAGGCTCGCCACCTGCTCCTCGAACGGCGCATCCGGCGCGTGCCGGTGCTGTCGGGCCGCGAACTCGTCGGCATCGTCGCCCGCTCGGACGTCATGGCGCTGCTGACCACCGAATGGGCGTGCGAGGTCTGCGGCGAGGTCGTCCGCGGCGAGCACGCGCCGCCCCGCTGCCCGAAGTGCCATGCCACCGCCGACCGGTTCGAACTCCAGGAGCCCCTCCCGGGCGCCTGAGCCGTCCCGTGCCGCGGGGTGACCGAACGCCGCCGGCGCATCGGCCCGGAGCGGACGCCCCGAGCGCCGCGCCCGGCGGCCGTTACGGAATGGTCCGCCGGGTCATCCCCTCCGCGTCCGGGTCGATCCCCCAGGAGAAGACGACGCGCGGGTGGATGCGGATGACGTCGTCGGCGCCCTGCGGCCCTTCGACGACCGCGGGCTCGGCGCGCCCCCGGACCTCGACGCCCCGCACCCTCCAGGGCTGGACGGACGCCAGGTCGTCGACGACGAAGGCCACCTGGTCGTTGTCGCGCAGGTTCCGGTACTTGCGGCTCCCGGCGAGGTTCCAGCCGCGGATGTCGATGGTGCCGGTCTCGGCGTTGTAGGCGAAGCCGACCGGGTTGTTCTGCGGGTCGCCCTTGGGGCCCACGGTGGCGAGGCGCCCGAGCCGCTGCGTGGACAGGTACTCGCGTTCGATGTCGGTGAGGCTCATACCGTCCAGCCTGCGACCTCAACCGAGCTTCAGGTCAAGTGCTTCGATGACGTTCCGGAGCCGGGGCGACATGCGCTCGGGCAGCTCGTCCACGGGGAACCAGCGCGCCTCGAGGATCTCCGCCGCGTCCAGGGCGAGCAGCCCGCCGACGACCCGCGCCTCGTAGTACGCCTCGACCCGGTGCCGGAAACCGCTCGCCACCCGCAGCGGGGGCCCGGCGACCTCCACCTCCAGCGCGGTCTCCTCCCGCACCTCCCGGACGACCCCGTCCTCCAGCCGCTCACCGGCGTTCACGTACCCGCCGGGCAGGCCCCACGCCCGGTACGCGGGCCACAGCCGGTGCCGCAGCAGCAGGATCCGGCCCCGCTCGTCCCGGACGATCCCGCCCGCGTACACCAGGAACGTGTGGTGGCGGAACCGTGCGACGCGCCACTGCATCCGCCCGCTGAGCCGCCGCCACACTGGCGCGGCCAGTACCCCGAGACGCGCGCGCACACCGGACGGGATCTTCATTACCGAGATGCTAGCCGTCGCCGCGCGGCCCCACGGTCCTGCCTCGTGGTCCTCGTCACATCCCGCCCCGACTGGGATCTCGGGCGCCGCCGCCGTTCGTCGGACAACACAAGGACGCGCCACGGGGAGGACGCAGTGACGACCATGATGGAACGCCCAGCGCTTGAGAAGGAGCCCGCCGGCCGCACGCCCGAGGGCGGTGCGCCCATCCGCCGCGCGCCCGTCCGCCTGCTCCGCAAGGTGGCGGTCGCCACCGCCGGCGCCGCCCTGATCGTCGCGGGCGTCGCCATGCTCGTCCTGCCGGGCCCGGGCGTCGTCGCCATCCTCGCCGGCCTCGGCCTCCTCGGCACCGAGTTCCCGACGGCCCGCCGCATCAGCACCCGCCTGAACGGCTACGCCAAGACCGCCTGGCACAAGATCCGCACAGCGGCCGGCCGCCCCAAATCCTGATCACCGCCCCGCTCCGGGGCATTGCGGATTTTATCCGGCCTCGGTGAGGCGATGCGCGGCACGGAAACGCGGCCGGGCCCGGTAGAGCGACGGCGGTATTGCCCTTTAAGGGCCGCCGGATATCGAGGCCGCATCCGGGCCGCTCTGAAGGCTGCGCCGTACCAGGCGCTCTGACCACCGAGCCTTTTCCCGGCCGAGCACCTCCCGTGCGCCGACGAGATCGCCGCGTGGGAGGTCAGGCGCGTCACGGCGTTCCCAGGCGGCAGCGGACGTTCCCCAAGACTCTCCGCGTCCACGGCGGGCGACCGGTCGCGTCGGCCCCTGACGGCCGGGCGGAAGTGATCGATGTGATCTCTGAGACGTCCGGGATTCGCCGGATAATGGTCGTCACTTGCTGGGCTTGTCGGCCCGGAAATTCCGTGCTATCTCGGATTGCAACGGCGAATTCTGACAAATAGTGTTGATCAGTCTCAGGGCTTGGGGGAATGGCGGGACGGGTATAAGGCGAGCGGCATAATTCGATACGACGCTCCGGAGTGCAGATGCGTCTCACCCGCCCCTGTCTGGCCGCTCTCGGTGCGGTGACACTCGCCGCCACATCACTGCTCTGGTCCGGTTCCGCCGCGGCGGCCGGGACCAACTACGTCGCACTCGGGGATTCCTACTCGTCCGGCACGGGGGCCGGGAACTACGATCCGGCGAGCGGATCGTGCAACCGCAGCGCCAACGCCTATCCGAACCTGTGGGCGGCGGCGCACTCGACGAGCTCGTTCAAGTTCGTGGCCTGCTCGGGGGCGACGACCGCGACCGTGGTGAGCGGGCAGCTCGGCGCGCTCAGCTCGTCGACGACGCTCGTCAGCGTCACCGCCGGCGGCAACGACGCCGGGTTCGCCGACGTCATGCAGACGTGCGTCCTGTACTCGACCACGACCTGCCAGAGCCGGGTGGCCCAGGCCGAGACCTACATGCGGAACACGCTGCCCGGGCGGCTCGACTCGCTGTACTCCCAGATCCACGCGAAGTCGCCGTCCGCGCGGGTGGTCGTACTCGGCTACCCGCGCCTGTACAAGATCGTGAGCGTGTGCGTGGGGCTGAGCAACGCCAAGCGCACCGCGCTCAACGAGGCCGCCGACACCCTCGACGGCGTCATCGCCCAGGCGGCGGGGCGCGCCGGGTTCACCTGGTCGGACGTCCGGGACGAGTTCGCCGGCCATGAGCTGTGCTCGGGCGACGACTGGCTCAACGCGGTCACGATCCCGCTGGAGTCGTCCTACCACCCGACCGCGCTCGGCCACCGGCTCGGCTACCTGCCCGCGCTGACCGGATCGGCGAGCCTGGCCCTGCAGCAGCAGGGCTGACCCCGCCTCCGGCCCCGGCCGCTCGCCCACCCCGGCGGCCGGGGCCGTCCGCTGCCAGAATGTTGTTCTGGTGTGACAGAATAATGTTCTGTGAGTGAGGCGGGACGGGACAGGATCCTGCGGGCGGCGCTGGAGGCGTTCGGCCGCGACGGGGTGGCCGGGACGACGCTGAGCGCGCTGCGGGCGGCCAGTGGCGTCAGCGTCGGCAGCTTCTACCATCACTTCTCCGGCAAGGAGCAGGTGGCGGAGGCCCTGTTCGTCGAATGCGTCTCCCTGTATCAAGACGCGTTCCTCGCCGAGCTCAAGGCGCATGCCAGCGCGCGCGGGGCGGTGACGGGTGTCGTGGCGTTCCATGTGCGGTGGTGCAGGGAGCATGCCGCCAGGGCCCGGTTCATGTTCACCGAACGCCCTGCGGCGAGTGACGCGCTGGCCGAGCGCAACCGGGCGTTCTACCGGGAGGTACGCGCCTGGTGGCGCGTCCAGGCGCGCCATGGCGCGCTGATCGATGTGGACACCATGACCGCGTTCGTGCTCTGGCTCGGCCCCGCCCAGGAGTTGTGCCGGCTCTGGCTCAACGGGCAGGGCGCCGAGCCGGACGGCGGGCAGGTCGAGGTACTGAGCGAGGCCGCGTGGCGGTCGGTGGGGAGCAGCCGTGGTGATTGACGCGTGGATGCAGCACGGAACCGTGCGGTTCCTGCAGCACGAGATGCTGGACTCGCTGTGGCGGTGGCTGGGCCGCAAGCCGCCGGCGGAGGAGGTGCCCGTCGCGGAGACCGTCGCCGCCATGGACGCCGGGGGAGTGGACGTCGGCCTCATCAGCGCCTGGTACGGGCCCGAGGGCGACCTGGTGAGCAATGACGAGGTCGCCTCGTTCGTCCAGCAGGCCGAGGGCCGGCTCATGGGCGTCGCGTCGGTGGACCTGCGCAAGCCCATGGAGGCCGTGCGGGAGCTGAGGCGGTGCGTGCGCGACCTCGGTTTCAAGGGCCTGCGCGTGGTGCCGTGGCTGTGGGAGGCGCCGCCGACCGACCGCCGCTACTATCCGCTGTTCGCCGAATGCGTGGAGCTCGGCGTCCCCTTCTGCACGCAGGTGGGGCACACCGGGCCGCTGCGCCCGAGCGAGACGGGGCGGCCGATCCCGTACATCGACCAGGTCGCGCTCGACTTCCCTGAGCTGGTCATCGTCGGCGGCCACATCGGCTACCCGTGGACGGAGGAGATGGTCGCGGTCTGCCGCAAGCACCCGAACGTCTACATCGACACATCCGCGTACACGGTCCGCAGGTATCCGCCCGAGCTGGTCCGGTACATGGCGCAGGACCGGCACCACAAGGTCATGTTCGGCACCAACTACCCGATGCTGACCCCGGAGCGGGCACTCCAGGGCCTGGACGGCCTCGGCCTGGACGAGGCGGCCCGGGAGGCGTTCCTGTCCGGCAACGCCGCGCGGGTCTTCCGCATTTAGTGATCTACAATGTAAAGGTCACCGGCGGAGCGTCCGGCACGCGAGCAGCCCCACCGGGACCGGCGCCCAGAACGTGACCGCGCGGAACAGCAGCACGGCCTGCAGCGCCGGCCCGGCCTCGACGCCGAGCGCGGCCAGCGCGGCGACGAGCGCGGTCTCGGTGGGGCCGACGCCGCCGGGCAGCGGGACGGCCCCGCCGGCGGCGGCTCCCACCAGGTAGGCGGCGAGGAGCGGCAGGGCGTCGCCGGGGCCCGCCGCCGTGCCGGGCACGGCGAGGACGCTGAGCGCGAACGCGATCGCGAGGGCGAACGTGGTCCCGGCGGAGGCGGCCAGGGTGACCGCCAGGTCGCGGGGGCGGCGGCACAGGCCGGCGAACCCGGCGGCGGCCCGTCCGACGGCGGGTGAGCGGGCGGCGCGGCGGCCCCACAGCACGGCGGCGGGCAGCAGCACGCCGCCCGCGATGAGCAGCGGGACGGGCGGGACGAGCCCGGCGGCCCGGGCGGCGTGCTCGCCCAGCGCGTCCAGCATCGGGCCGTTCCCGCCGCCGGCGGCGAGGACGGCGCCGAGCAGCAGCAGGTCGGCGGGGACGCCCGCGACCTGGAGGACGGCGACGGCGACCGCGGCGCGGGGGAGCGGCAGCCCGCGGCAGACGAGGTAGCGGGTGTTGACGGCGACCGCGCCGAGCCCGCCCGGGGTGACCCGGTTGGCGGCGGACGCGGTGAACTGGGCGAGCGTCGTGGCGACCAGCGGCAGCGGGCGGCCCGCGGCGCCGCGCAGCGCGACCGCGGAGCAGACGTAGTGCAGCAGGCACAGCAGGACCAGGGCCGGGAGGAACTCCCAGCGCATGTGGCCGAGGGTGGCGGCCGCGGGGCGCAGGGGGCCGAGGACGGCCAGCAGCGCGGTGGCGAGGCCGGCCAGCACGACCCCCGCGATCGTCCAGCGGGCCCGGTGGGCCCGCTGGACGAGAGGAGGCGGTGCGGTGTCGGCGCCGGTGTCGGCGGCCACCGCGGGTTCGGCGCCGGCGGCGATCGTGGTCACACCCCAGTGATCGGTGATGGGAATGACGAGCGTGCGACCTGCTGATACCCGGTGAAGCGAACGATATGGGACGTTTACCCGACAGGCCGGAGAAGTCATGCGCGCTCGGTGACGGGCGCCCGGCCGGGATACGGCATTTTCTCCGGCGGCGCGCCGGGTTTGGTCGCCGTCCGAGATTCTTTTCACACTATGATCAGGGATCGCTACAGGACGTGACGATCATTTGACCGGGGAGTGTGACGACCATGACCAGCGCTCACCAGCGGCTGGGCGAACGCATACGGGTGTTCCGGGGCACGCGGGGCGGCCGCCGGACCGTGCCCGCGACGGCCCCCGGCGACCGCGCGATCGTCCTGACCTGTAGCGACTACCTCGCCCTGGCCGAGCATCCGGCGATCACCGCCGCCATGATCGCCAGCCTGCGGGCGACGGACGGCGCGGTGCCCGCGCCCGGCCCGTGCCTACCCGACGACCACCCGCAGCTCGCCCTCGGCGCGCGGTTCGCCCGGCACCTGGGCGCGCGGGCGGGGGTGCTGTGCCCGTCCGGCTGGGCCGCCAACACCGGGCTGCTGCAGGTGGTCGCCGGGCCCGACGTCCCGGTCTACCTGGACGTCCTCGCGCACATGTCGCTGTGGGAGGGGGCGCGGGCGGCGGGCGCGGAGCTGGCCTACTTCCGCCACAACGACCTCGACCACCTGCGCCGCCGGATCGAGGTGGGCGGCTCCGGCGTGATCGCCGTGGACGCCGTCTACAGCACCGACGGCTCGGTGTGCCCGCTGCCCGGCCTGGTGGAGGTGGCCGCGGAGCACGACTGCCTCCTGGTCGTGGACGAGTCGCACTCGCTCGGCACGCACGGCGAGCGGGGCGAGGGCCTGGTCGCGGCGTCCGGGCTGACCGGGCGCGTCGACTTCCGCACGGCGAGCCTGGCGAAGGCGCTCCCGGGGCGCGCGGGGCTGATCGCCTGCGACCGTCCCGGCTTCGCGGACTACTTCGCGCACACCGCGCTCCCGGCGGTGTTCAGCTCGACGCTGCTGCCGCACGACATCGCGGGCCTCGCGGCGGCGCTGAAGGTCGTGCGCCGGGAGGGGCGGCGGCGCGACCGGCTCCGCGCGGTCGCGGCCCGGCTGCGGGCCGGCCTGGCGGAACTCGGCTACACCCTGGTCGAGTCCGACTCGCAGATCATCGCGCTGGAGGCGGGGTCGGAGGCCGAGGCGACCCTGATGCGGGACGCGCTGGTCGGCCGCGACATCTTCAGCGCGGCGCTGTTCCCGCCGACGGCGTCGGTGGGCCGCACGCTGGTGCGCCTCTCCGCCCACGCGGGCCTGACGGACGGGGACGTCGCCCGCGTCCTGGAGGCGTGCGAGGAGCTGCGCCCCCAGGTCGCCGCCGCCGTGTGAGGGCGCCGCCGTGTGAGGGTCACGCGGCGGGCCGGTACCGGTCCTCGCGGGTCTGGGCGCCGATGTAGCGGAGCATGCTGCGCAGGGCCCAGTGGTTGACGCCGCTCGGCATCATCCGGTAGCCCTGCCGGTTGGCCAGCGCGAGCGCGGCGAACCGGGCCTGGTCGAGCGCCGACCAGGGGATGTCGAACCGCTCCCGGACGAGCGGCGGCAGGCAGCCGAAGGTGATCAGGCGCAGCGGCCGCTCGATGACCATGCGCCCGGCGCGGTCGAGGCGGGGCCCGCCGACGGGCAGGATCGTGATCGTCTCGGAGCCGTGCTTGGCGATCTCCAGGGCGCGGGCGGCGGCGGGCGTGAGTTCGAGCGTCCGGGCGCAGACGTGCCAGAACTTGGACTGGAACGCCGCGTAGTCGGCGGGGACGGGCCGCATGCTGACGCCGTACCGGGAGTACCAGGTGACGGTCTCGGCGTACATCTGCTCGTGGTCCTCGGCGGTGAGGGTGCCGGGGTGGAAGGTCTCGGCGGCCTTGAAGATCTCCCAGGTGAAGGTGGCGTGCGCCCACCAGAACGTCTCGGGTTCGAGGGCGTGGTAGCGGCGGGCGTGCTCGTCGACGCCGCCGATGCCGCGGTGCAGGTCGCGGATGCCGCGGGCGCGGGTGACGCCGTCCGGCGCGAGGATCGTCGCCCAGATCTGCGGGACGGACCGGTGGATCCGGTCGAACGGGGCGTCGAAGAACGCGGAGTGCTCGCCGACGCCGGCGCCGATGCCGGGATGCATGAGCTGCATGAGCCCGGCGGCGGCCCCCGGGAGCAGCGAGCGCAGATCGGCGGCGTGCCGCCAGAGCAGCGTCCCGGGCACGAGCGGCGCGTGCGCGGCGGTCCGGGACGACCGGGCCCGGCCGGCGGCGACGGACGAGGACGAGGCGGGCATCGCACCTCCAGGCCGGTGATCGCTTACCACGAGCATAACGAAGCTGAGACAAGAATCAAGCTTTGTCGCACGTCCCGCGGTGGCAGGGCGGCCGCCGATGCCGGAAACAGCGGCGGGGGGGGGGGGAGGGGGGCGAGCCGGCCCACCCCCCGCGGGAGATAGCTGGGGGGGAGCAAAGCGGGAC